>RFIA01000025.1 GCA_003695675.1 Chloroflexota bacterium | reverse complement strand
TCGATTAGCTGCCGGAAGTAGCGTGCCCGGCGGCGGCGATGTCATGCGTCAGCGCGACGGTTGCCAGCGCGGCGATGATGACCATCAGAATGATGGCGAGTTGCACACGACGGTCTTGAACAGAAAGAGCCAGATTTAACATTTTATGAGCCTCCTAAAATTTTGAAATTGATGCTGCGTAAACAGCTATCATCTTTACGATTTTGGCACAATATAATGTCAAGGGTGCAACATAGCGCTTACCAAAATTGCGTTTTGCCCGATTTGAATCGAAAAAACCCCATATTTGGGGTGATTTTACGATTTTTAGGGGATATTCGTGGCGCTTTGTAATATAATGTCAGAGAAAAGCGGCTGAATTTCAAAGGTTTCAAGGGTGTTTTCTCATGAACACATTACAGCGGCAGGTGCGTGTTCAAAATATATTGCTCTCGCTGGCACGAGAGCTTGACGCAAGTCTTGTCCCGCCCGGTTGGGAACAGCAGGGGACATTCAAAGAACGCAATGCACAACTTGCCGGGCAACTTGCTAGTCGTGGTGTGTTGGTGCTGATGGCGGAGGTTGTGGGAACAACGTTGGAAGAGGCCTCGCGAGATATTCATACGTGGATCACGAATTATGTCAATCTTTATACGTTGTTGGCGGGCAATCTGCTGCCGTCATATCCTGTTGTGCGCTCGCAATATGCCGATGACAAATTGCCCGCAATTGTGGTCGTTCGAGGTGAATCGTCGGACATCATTCGGGTGATTGGGGGGTGTGTTGCGCCTTACATTGCCGACCGTTACGGCCAGCCATTGGTGGAGGAGATTGGTATTCGTGGTTTAATGGATATTATTCTCGATGAGCTTGCGGCGGAAGACCTCGACGGCAAAAAGCGTGCTCGGCTCATGGCCGAAGGCATCGTCATTTTGCGCAATTTGCGGAACGCGCCGGTACGGCAACTTCATCTGACGCCGTACATTCGCGACTTCACCACACCAACCCAACAGATTAAAGTGGTCGTCGTCGATGAGGAGGCTGCCGATATACCCGTGCGACCCGATTTTTTGCCCGAAACCGGCGAACTTCGCCAGCCACAGCAAAGGCAACAGCAACAGACCGCTTCGCCGCCGCCCACCAATCGTCCTATTATCCCGCGTAAAGATACCGGCCCAATCGGTGCGCAGCCCGACAGCACCGACAATGCGCGTCACGAATCGTCTCGGCCACGCTCTCCTTTTGCCAGTTGGCGTCAAGAAGGCAACAACAAGCCCGACTGAGAGACCAGCCTAAACACTGGTATTTGTTATTGTCGTCAGGCTCATGATGGGCACGAGTTTTTCATTCTCGGTGCCCGCCTCAAGAAGAATGCCGCCGCGGCTGCTGTCGGCAAATGAATAAAAGGCGGTGATGCCCTCAGCGAAACGCTGCTTATAGGCTTTTTCGAGTTTAAGCGGGTCATCGCTGTGGGTGAGGACAATGAATTCATCGTCAACGATGCCGACAAAATCATCTTGCGTACCCAACTCGGTCATACTCTTTTGAATGCTGCGCGCCGCAAACGCCATCGCATCGTCAGCCGCCATGAAGCCATACATATCACGATAGGCAACCAATCCTTCAATGTGAACCCGCATCTGTGTATAAGCGCGGTCTTCTTCAACGAGCATATAGCGATAGCGTTCGATTTCTTCGGCCACAAGTGGCCCGGTTGGCAAGCCGGTGCGCGGTTCGTGCAGGCTTTCGCGCGTAGCACGCTCAATCGCGCCTTTCACACGTAAGCGCAATTCATCAACATCAAATGGCTTGGTGATGTAATCATCGGCGCCAAGCTCTAACCCTTTGACTTTGTTGGCGCGGTTATCGCGCTGAGTCAAAAATATAATCGGGATATATTTGGTGAAGGTCATCTGGCGCAGTTTGATGCAGACTTCATAACCGTCCATTTCCGGCATCATCACATCAAGCAAGATAAGATTGGGGAAGTTGCTACGCGCCATTTCGATTCCGTCAAGGCCTGTGTCGGCATGAAAGACTTCAAATTGATATGATGTGAAGTACATCACGAGCATTTCAGCGACATCATAATCGTCTTCGATAATCAGCAGGCGATTCTTCGGCATGGTCTCACTCTCAGCAATTCTACAATGGGTTCTTTACGTTGTGCGCTTTGCGCCTTTGTGGGTCATGTTTTATTCGCTGTCCAAAACAGCGCGAACACGAAATTGATTGTCGATAGCGTCACTGGCATTGGCCGTTACCTGTGCAGGCGATAGGGGCTGGCCAGCTTCGTCTTTGCGCATCACATTCTTCAAGGGTAAGACCGAGGCGGTCGGCTCAATGTGCGATGTGTCGACTTGTTGTAAGGTTTCAAAATACATCAAACAAGCCGACAACTGCTCGGCATAGAGAGCAAGCTCTTCATCGGTCAATGCCAGTTTGGCGAGTTCCGCGATTGCTGCGACATCTTCGCGTGAAAATTGCATGATGATTTCCCTTCGCCAGAGGTTGTCGATCTCACTTATCGATAAGACGCACTCTGTACTATTATAGGGGACTTTTAGTAAACGGAAAATTAACTTTAATCGCGATTGGCCGGTTGGCAAGTCCAAATTTTTGCAAAAGGTGAAATATCGAAAATTGTAGTAGAATAACAAGGGTAGGATTCAAGCCGTTCAGAAATCATTCAGGAATTGATAATGGTTGATGGCAATGCTAAAACAAATTATCGAGAGTAAATTACGCGACATTGAAGATCGTCAAGCCCGCCGCCCGATGGAGGCGATTCGCGCATTGGCCGAAATGCAAGCGCGGCCACAACCGGTGCTGAACACGGTCACGGGTGGGCAGAAGGTCTTGATTATCGGGCAGGTGCGGCAATCATTGTCGGACACCGGCGCTTTGACCGATGCTTACGACCCCGTATCGCTTGGATTATGGCTGGTGCAAGCGGGGGCGGAGGCTATCGCCTTGTTCACGGATGATATTGTTTATGAACATGGCTTAGACGATTTGACATTGTTGACGCGAGCGATTAGCGTGCCCGGCATTGTGCAAGATTATGTGCTCAATGAGTATCATCTCGTCGAAGCGCGGGCCGCGGGGGCGTCGGGGTTATTCTTGTCTACGGCGGTCTTGCCTCCGAAGGAAGTTCGCAATCTGATTTCGGCGGCAACACGCAATCGGATGACAGCGATTGTCGAGGTGCATAACGAAGAGCAGCTCAAAGTGGCCTTGGCCTATAGCCCGCATGTCATCGGCATCGGCAATCGTGACCCCGAAAATCACACGCTCGATCTCGAAAATGTTCATCGCTTGCGTCGTTTTATTCCATCGCATATTCGTGTCATGCCGACCGGCGCCCTACAAACTTGGCAAGATGTCGCTGTCGTCGCCAACTTGCGCGTCGATGCGGTTTTGGTCGGCAAAGAATTGATCAGCAGCCCTGCTGACGGTGCAAAATTGCGCGACGCATTGAATCGCTCAAACGAAACGATGAATTCACTATGACAGAATATCATTCTGAACCGATACCCGACATTGAAGGGGCTATCCGTCTGTTGAGCACGCCCGATGTGCAACTGCGGCAATTCATCGCTTATCTGTTGGGACAAACCGGCGACCGACGCGCTGTCGAACCGTTGATACAAACGCTCGCCGACGAGCATGTTGGCGTGCGTGGGGCGGCGGCCAATGCACTCGGCCAATTGGGTGACCCACAGGCCGTCCCTTATTTATGGCCGTTGTTGCAAAGCGACAATGCGCAATTGGTCATTTGGGCAGCTTTCGCGTTGACGATGTTGGGGCACGACCAATTTGACGTGCTCACAAGCGGTTTGGAAGCGACCGATGTCGATGTGCGCCGCAGCGCGATTTTAGCAATGGAGCAGCTCGGCGATACTCGTGCGATTGAACCCTTGCTGGCATTGCGCGATGATGATAGCAAACGCTTCAAAACCGACTCGACCGTCGCCGAGGCGGTTGAACGTGTCCTTTACAATCTGGGATATGGCGATGGCGAATCGCCATAGGACAGGGATGTGATATGTCGCCTCCATTTCGCCTATCGTCGCAGGTTCGCTCCAAAATCCGAATGTACCCATAGCGCAAACATTGGTTGCACATTCCTCAAACTACGGTAAGATTTTTGTGATATTGCTAACTTGATCTGAATAAAAGCGGTCAGGGGGGAAATTGAAACGCTTCTTGCTGCTCCTCATGATAATGATGTTGTGGTCTCGTGTCGTGCCTGCTGCCGGTCAAGGTGGTGAACCGAGCCTCGAAATCATGGGAGTCAACGCCACCGACCTGTCGGCAGTGACGATACCCGTCAATGTGACCGACTCGGTTGGGCAGCCGGTCGGCGGTCTCACCGGCGATGATTTCAATTTGGCGGGCGAGTTAAGCGATTTTGGCGAAATTGTCCGCGTCGAGAATATTCGCGACGACAACCTGACGCTCGGCATCGTCCTCGTCATCGACACAAGCAGCAGCATGGCCGGTGGCCCCTTGTTGAGTGCGCAAGAAGCTGCCGCGTTATTCATCAACAACATCGGCGCCAACGACCCGATTGCCATCATCACATTCGATGATGAAGTCCGCCTGATACAAGACTTCACAACCGACAAAGCCGAGTTGATGGAGGCGATTAACAATCTCGATTTCGGCGGGCAAACGGCGTTGTATGAAGCCGCGCTCGCCGGGGTACAAGTCGCCGCGTCGTCCGACAATCCGCGCCGGGCCGTCATCTTGCTCAGCGACGGTGCTGAATTCGGCGGTGTCAGCAATGCGCTGCGCGACGATGCGCTCGAAGAAGCCCGCATTCGCGGCGTGCCGGTTTACACAATCGGTCTCGGTTTCGGCGCAGACCGGACTTATTTGTTGGAACTCTCTGAAGGGACGAATGCCCGCACATTTGAATCGCCAACGGTCGATGAACTCGCGCCGATTTTTAGCGATCTCGCCGAGTTGCTGCGCAGTCAATATGTCGTCACGATTAATCTCGATGTGCCGAGCGATGGCACGGAATACACACTCGTCTTAGAAGCCGACACCCCCGAAGGTGTCGCACGCGGCTCGGCGACGTTGCGTGCTTCTGTCCCCGTGCCCATTGTGACGATCAGCGGCATCGGCGACGAAACCTTATTCGAGCCTGCCGAAGTCCTCGCAACGATCAGCACCGACAATCCTTTGACGAGCGTCGTCTTCACACTCGACGACACGGTCATCGCATCCTTTTCGACGAATGCGACGCGCCGCTTTGTCGCCACCATCGACCCGACGACGATCCCGGTCGGCCCCCATACGCTTGTCGTCACGGCGACCGATTCCGATGGCGATGTCGGTAGCAGCGAAGTTGTCTTTGAGTCGGGCGAAATCATGCCGGAGATACACATCGTCCCCGACCTCGCAGCGCTCGGCGACTTGAGCAGCCCGCAAGCCGTCACCCTCGAAGCATCCGGCCCGATAACTATCGTCAGCGTCATTTACAGCCTTGATGGTGCGCCCGGTGTTGAGGTGTTCGACGCGCCGTATGAATTCACGATTGACCCGGCCGCATTGAGTCCCGGCGTACATTTCTTGGTTGCACAAGCGACCGGGCAGACGAACGAGACCGTGGTGGCGCGGCAAGAATTTACCGTGGCGACGCTCCCGGCACAGATGCGCGTCTTCGGCCTCGCTGACGGCGATGTGTTGGCAACATCGACCGAAGTCCGCGTCGATATTCTCCGTTCACAGACGACGCCGGAAAGCCTAACGTTCACCCTCAACGGCGTCCCGTTAGACGATCAAGAGCGTGGGCCGGGCGCTGTCTTGTTGCAGGCGGCGCAGCTTCAACCCGGCCCAGCGACGCTTGGCATTCAATTGACCGAGCAAAGCGGGCAGGTGACGACACTTGAGATCAACTTCATGATCGCCACGTTGCCGCCGGAAATCGCGGTGATCGACCTCGCCGACGATGAAATCCTCGAAGCGAATCGCACCGTGCAAGTCGAAGTCAACAGCCAAACTGCCGTGACCGATGTGACCTTCGCAATCGACGATGTGGATGTGTTGACGCAAAGCGAGGCGCCGTTCAATTTGGCGATTGATATTGCCGATGTCGGCCCCGGTTCGCATACGCTGTCGGTGACAGCAAACAATAGCGGTGGGCAAAGCCAAACCGTCAGCGTGCCGTTCACCATCTCGGAAAATCCATTTCTGACGCAAACGGCGGAGGCGCTGCCGACCGAGACCCATACACCGACACCTACGGATACACCAACCAATACGCCGAGTCCGACGCCGACCGCTACAGCGACGCCCGTTCCACCGACGGCGACGGATACGCCAACCGATACACCAACGAACACGGCGACACCAACCGATACGCCGACGGCGACAGATACGCCGACATCTTCGCCGACCGATACACCGACGAACACGGCAACGCCCGTCCCGCCGACGGCGACGGATACTCCGACCGATACGCCGAGTCCGACACCCGTTCCGCCGAGTGCGACGGATACGCCGACGAACACACCGACCGATACGGCGACACCCATCCCACCGACCAATACGCCGCGCCCGACACAGACGGACACACCCACGGACACGGCAACCCCATCGCCGACGGATACCCCCGCCCCAACGGCGAGCGATACCGCAACCGCAACGCCAACACTCGACCCGGCGTTGATTACAGCGACGGCGGTCGAAGGCACGGTGCAGGCGCTTGTCGAAGAAAGCGGCATCGGTGACCGTGAAGCGCGGGCGACAGTTGCACAACAAGCGACGCAAGTCGCGATTGACGCCGAGTCCACGCGCATGTTCGACACGGCGGTCGAGTCGTTGATGGCAGCCGAATCGCTGTCCCAATTTGAAGCGCAGGCGACAGTCGGCACACAAATGGCGAACGATGCCACCGCGACGATTGACGCGCAAATCGCGGCGACACAAGCGATCATCCAACAGACGCAAGACGCGCGAGCCACTGTCGACTCGGCGGCGACGGCTGAGTCCGCGCGAGCCACAGCCACGCAAGAAGCACGCGACAATCAAGCGACGGCAGTGCAGGCGACCGAGTTCGTCATCGCGACGGCCACAGCCGAAGAAGAAGCCGCACAAGCGACGACGGTTCAAATCACCGTCATCGCGCGGGCGACCATCGACGCGAGCAACACAACAGCGACGGCGCAGGTCGTCGCGGCGGCGGCGACTCAAGTGCAAGCGACGGTTGACGCGATTGCCACGTCCGACGCCGAGAATGCCACGGCGACTCAACAAGCACGCGCTGTCGCAGCGACGGCTGACGCACAAGCAACGCAGATTGTTGAAGCGACACAAGATGCACAGAGGACGCTCGAAGCGGGGGCCACGAGTACGCAGCGCTCGCTCGCAGCGACGGCGACGGTCGATGCACGAGCGACCTTACGCGCCATCGCCACGCAAACTCGCCAAGCACAATTCGAGACGGCGACCGCAGAGCGTCAAGCGACACGCGATGCTCGTGCCACCGAAGATGCTGAGCGTGCCGCCACCCGCGAAGCGCGAGCCGCCGCCGCGTTAATTTCTCCGACGCCGCGTCTCGACACGACGGCAGCGCGTATCCTGACGATTCAAGCGGCGACGTTGACCGCCGAAGCGATGGCAACGCCGACTCCATCCGCGACGCCGACAGCTACCGATACCGCCACGCCGGACTTCACGGCGACACAACATGCCGAAGCGACGGCAGCCGCCAACGAAGAGGCGACGCGCATCGCACAAATCGACCCGACGACAGCTCGTATCCTGACGGCGCAAGCTGCGTCAGCGACGGCTTTTGCACTCGCATCGCCGACCCCGACTCGAACGCCGACGTTGACACCGTCGCCGACGAATACCCCATCGCCGACACCGACGGACACGCCATCGCCGACGATTGATGCGACTGAAATCGCGCAGATGACGGCTGACGCCATCGCCGCCTTGACCGACGAGGCGAGCACGGCTGTCGCCCAACTCGTCGAGACCGAGACGCCGATGGCCGACGTCGGCGAAGAAACCCTGACGCCGACATCTTCGCCGACCGCCGAAGCGCCCGTCACCGATGCGCCGCCGACCGCGACGTTGATTCCGGAGGATATATCTGGCCCGCCGGACAGCAGCAACATCCTGCCCTTCGCCGTTATCGCCGCGATTGTACTGGCGATTATCATCGTCGTCATTTTGCTCGTGCGCGATCTCATCAAAGGGAATGCGTCTCGTTCGGACGAGGAGTCGGCATCGTGAGCTGCCAAGAGCACCGAGATTGGCTTTGATAAAAGATAACTGCTCAGCTCTGTGTCTCTACGTCCTTCGCGATGAGTTGTTGAGGAGGATGTGAGGCCGAGAAAAGGACGCTCTCATCCCAAATAAGCCGAGATGATATTCGGGTCTTGGCGCAGGGCTTCGGCCTCGCCTTCATGCACGATGACGCCGCGTTCGAGGACGTAGGCATAATCCGCGATTTGCAGCGCTTTACGGGCATTTTGCTCGACGAGCAAAATCGGGATGTTGCGTTCTTTAATCGAGGCGATGATATTGAAAACTTCGTTGACGAGCAATGGCGCCAATCCCATACTCGGTTCGTCGAGCATCAACAGGCGCGGGCGATTCATCAACGCCCGCCCGACGGCAAGCATTTGCTGCTCCCCACCACTGAGCGACCCCGCCTTTTGTTCACGACGTTCGTCAAGACGTGGGAAACGTTGCAACACATCTTCGAGGTCATCTGCTATTGCGTCGCGATCCGTGCGTGGATAAGCCCCCATCTGCAAATTTTCGTAGACACTCATCGGCGCGATGATTTGCCGACCTTCGGGCACTTGCACGAGATGCAACCCGGCGATCCGGTCGGGACGCCATCCGGTGATGTCTTGCCCGTCGAAGATGATGTGCCCTTGTGTCGGCTTGAGCAAACCGCTAATCGTGTTGAGCGTCGTACTTTTGCCCGCGCCATTCGCGCCGATCAAGGTGACGACCTGTCCGTAATCGACGGAAAAACTGATGCCCCGCAGCGCTTTAATCGCTCCATAATTGGTATGTAAATCGTGAATTTCGAGCAGTGGCATACATGAATCCTGTTTGCAATAACCGATAGCCAATCATCGCGCACGAGTGTAACACAACATCGCGAGTTGAGCACATATCCAACCAATCGAGAGACAATTTGCGCAAGATGGCGTAGAATAGACCTATTCTGTCGAGGTCGGAATGTGGGTTGGAACGTGATGGTACAATCGATGCGCTGTTTAATCTCCTTGCTGTTGTTGGGGAGTTTGTTCGCGGGGATTGCGTCTGTGCGTGCGCAAGACGATGCCGGTTATCAAGAGGCTTTGCAACGCATCGATGAGGCGCGACAGAGCAACGCCACATCGCTGGATTTGAAGAATCTCGATTTGCAAGCATTGCCGCCTGAGATTGCCACGCTGACACATCTCGAAAGCCTGTTTCTGTCCAATAACGAATTGACCGAACTGCCGCTTGAGGTCATCCAATTAGGACGATTGGAACGCCTTTTTTTGTTCGGCAACAACCTCAGCACATTACCGCCCGAAATCGGTCAACTCGATCAATTGACATGGCTTGATGTGCGGAAAAATCAATTGCAAACACTGCCGCCCGAAATCGGTCAATTGACGACATTGCGTTGGCTCGACTTGAGCGAGAATCAGCTGCGGGACTTGCCATCTGAAATGGCACAATTGGCGCACCTCTTTCAGCTTGATTTGAGCCGCAATCAGTTTGAGCGCGTGCCTCCTGTTCTCAGCGCGATGACTCCGCTGCGCGTGCTCGATTTGAGTCACAATCATCTGCGAGACATACCGCCATCACTCAACCGCTTGACGCGCCTACGCACACTCGACTTGCAACAGAATCAACTACAGACACTACCGCCTGAATTCGGCGATTTAGCCAATCTCGAATTGTTGATGCTCAGCGGCAATCAATTGCAGTATTTGCCCCCACAACTTGGTCATTTGAGTCAATTGCGCGAGTTGCATCTCAACGACAATCAATTGACGCGGCTGCCACCGGAACTCAGTTCGCTGAGCGAATTGCAATTGCTCAATTTGATACGCAACGATCTCACCGGTTTGCCGTCCGAAATGCGACAATTGGGCAAGTTGCAAGTGCTGCGTTTTCGCGGCAATCGTTTAGCTGTGCCGCAAGAGGTCGAACAACGCGGGGTACAAACATTGCTGGTGTACGTAAGCGCGTCGTTTTACGAACGGTATCGCGCATTCGGCGCGGTGATTTCGGCGATGGGCGTCGGGGTGATGGGGCTTGTGTTGCTGTGTCGCTTGTTGCACTGGCATATCGGCTTCATCCCAATCATATTGTTGGGCAAAATCTCGCTGCGATGAAGCGTCGTCCAAAAGCGTGCGTCAACAGCCTGTTCGAGAAGCTGCTGTGTCTACGCACGGCACTCGGTATGTCGCCGGAGCATTGATGTTCTGGCAGCGCTTTTCAAAAATTGATGTGCGCTTTCGATACATTTCGGCTAGAATAACGTTAGCGATTGGAATACGGATTTCAAGCAGGGTAGCACGACGCACGAACAAGGCTACCTCAAGTTGTATCATCACAAAGCGAACGTGGGAAAATAATGGCTGACGTTTTCATCTCTTATTCACGGCGAGATAAAGAATTTGTCGAAAAGATCCATCAAGCGCTGACGGACAATGATTTTGATGTTTGGGTGGACTGGGAAGACATTCCACCCGGCAGCGAAAATTTTGAGCAAGACTTGTGGAACGGCATTGACGAGTCGAATGCTTGCATCGCCGTTCTAAGCCCAGAGTATCTTGCATCGGAGTATTGCGGCGCTGAGTTGAATTATGCCCACCAGAATAACAAAAGACTCATCCCCATCGTTTACAAAACGGTCGGTGGCGACAATGTGCCGTCGAGTGTGTCGCACATCAACTGGATTTTCTTCGACAAAGAAGACCTATTTGACGAAGGGCTGCAAAAACTCATCACGGCGATTAACACAGACCTCGCTTATGTGCGCGAACACACACGCTTGTTGGTACGCGCCCGCGAATGGAGCAACAAAGAACGCGACAGCGGTTATTTGTTGAGCGGTTCGGAATTGCGCGAGGCCGAAAAATGGCTCGCTGTTGCGATGGACAAAGAACCCGCGCCGACTTCGATACAGGTCGAGTACATCGGGGCTAGCCAAGCCGCCGACCGTTCACGCTTGACACGTATCTTGACAGCGATGGTGTTCGGGTTGATTGTGCTCGCGGTGTTGGCCGTTTTCGCAGCCAATCAACGCCGCATTGCCGTCAATAATGAACGTATCGCCGTACAAGAAAGCATTCGCGCGAACGAGGCCGAACGTCTCGCTGTTTCGCGCCAACTCGCGACGCAGAGCTTACTTTCGTTAAACAACGAACTTGACCTTTCGTTGTTGTTGAGCACGACTGCCGCCAATATCGCCGACACCGTTGAGGCGCGTAGCACACTGCTGACTGGCTTGACCGATAATCCGCGTGTGACCGCATTTTTGCAAGGGCATACCGATCATGTCAATGCGCTCGCCTTCACCCCCGACGGGACTTTGTTGGCGACGGCCAGCTGTAACACTCGCATTGGTCAACGCTGTAGCCGCAGCGAAATTCGCCTGTGGGATGTCGAAAGCGCCCAACAAGTCGAAATCTTGGTCGGCCACGAAGATGAAATCAACAGTCTCGTCTTTAATGACGATGGCAGCCTGCTCATTTCAGCCGGATGTGGGGCGCGCGAAGGCGGTCTATGCAGTCGTGGCGAAATCATCATCTGGGACATGACGACATTTGAACCGGTCGGCGCCCCATTGATCGGGCATCGCCGCACCATCAATGATATTGCTCTCAATGGCGACGGCAGTGTGTTGGCGTCCGCAAGCGATGACGAAACCATTATCTTGTGGGACGTTGCCACGGCCAGCCCGATTGGCGACCCGCTTGTCGGGCATAATGAGAGTGTCGAAGCCGTCGCGTTCCATCCATCCGGCGATGTGTTGGTGTCGGGGGGATGCGCGACAATCCGAGCGCGGCAATGCAATTCTGGCGAGATTCTCGTGTGGGACCTCCGCAGCGATGGCGAGATTGTGCCGATCAATCTCGGCGGGCATCAGCAGACGGTTCGTGCTCTAGCTTTTAATCGCGACGGCTCTCTGATGGCGTCCGGCAGCGATGACCAATTTGTGATTTTGTGGGACTTCAGCAATCTTGACGAGTTGCCGGGTTTCGGCAGTCCATTGATTGGGCATAGCGCGCCGATAACGGATATAGCCTTCAGCCCGAACAGTGAATTATTGGTCACCGGTAGCGAAGATGGCATCGCGCTTTTATGGGATGTGGCAACCAATCAACCGATTGGCGAACCACTCGTCGGGCATAACAGCGCAATCACCGGTGTCGCCTTCCACCCCGATGGCGAAACCATTGCCACCACATCTGAATCGGCAGACGTCATCCTGTGGAATATCAACCGCAAACAACGCCTCAGCACTTTGCTGCCTGTCAAAGCGGGGCAGCGTGTCACAACGATTAACAGTGTTCGTTATCATCCCGACGGCACATTGATTGCCGCCGCCGGTGATGATGCCACGATCCAATTCTGGGACGGCGAAACCGGCGACGTGTTGGACAAAACATTTCTCGGCCATGAAAACGAAATCACCGCGCTCAGCTTCAGTCCCGACGGCACGGTGCTCGTCTCCGGCAGTTGTGGTGAACAAGGCCGCGACCGGTGCAATGGCGGCGAAATTCGTGTTTGGGATGTCGCAACCGGCGAGGAACTTCATGACCCGATAGCGGCGCATACCAATTTGGTCACTTCGCTGATGTTCAGCCCCGACGGTGCGCTGTTGGCGTCGGCAAGTGCAGATGGCGACATCATGTTGTGGGACGCCATAACCGGCGAGCAAATCGGCGATCCCCTCATCAACGCGCACGACAGTAGAATCACGAGTCTCGCCTTCAGCCCCGACGGCACACGCATCGCGTCGATTGATGTCGATAACGAAGTCTTCTTGTGGGATGTGGCTACCCATGAAGCCATCGACACACTCGTGCCGCCCGGCGGACGAACGCGCAGCTTTCTGCCGCTTGAGACGACACTCGCCTTCAGCCCGGATGGGACGTTGTTGGCGTCTAGCAACGACACCACAATTACCGTGTGGGACGTGGAGACCCGGCAACCGATTGGCGCGGACTTTGTCGGTCATGAAAGCGCTGTGCAGAGCATGGTCTTCAGCCCGGACAGTCAGATGTTGATTTCCGGCAGCGTGAGCAACGCCGTCATTTTGTGGAATGTGCAAACCGGGCAAATCATCGGGCAGCCCCTGCGGGCACAAGAACGCGGCGGCATCAACAGCCTTGATCTCAGTCCCGACGGCAGGCATTTAGTTTCCGGCGGGGCCGTGCTCGATGGAGTCGCGTTGGTGTTGTGGGATTTCGATCTCGCATCGTGGCAAGAGCAAGCCTGCCACATTGCCAATCGCAACCTGACGGTGCAAGAATGGCGTCAACTGATGCCGCTGAATCTCGACTATACGCCGACATGCCCCGACCTGCCGCTAGAGAGGGTCGATAATCTAACGGCGGAGGCCGCTGCCACCGGCGGCGATTGATCGCGATCAAATGCCAAGAGGTCTATCATGCTCAAAGTTATTGGCGCCGGTCTCGGACGCACGGGGACAAATTCGCTCAAGATCGCGCTTGAAAAACTCGGCTTCGACAAATGCTATCACATGTTCGAGTTGATGCAGGCGCCCCATCATCAGCGTTATTTCGAAGCCGCGCACGCCGGTCAACCGGTCGATTGGGATGCGTTGTTCACCGGTTTTCAAGCGGCGGTTGATTACCCGGCGGCGGCGTTTTATCGCGAATTGATGGCGCACTATCCCGCTGCGAAAGTCATCCTCACCGTGCGCGACCCCGAACGTTGGTACGACAGTGTGCGCGAGACGATTTATGCGTCGTCGCGGCGCGGCAAATTGTGGCACACCGTGGCGACGCTTGGTAGCTTTCATCCTGCGATTCGCCATACGCGGCGACGGCGGCGCTTCCTCGACCGTTTGATATGGGACGGGCAATTCGAAGGGCGCTTTGAAGACCGCGCCCACACCATCGCAGCTTTCAACCGGTGGAATGACGAGGTGCAGCAGACCGTCCCGGCAGAGCGGTTGTTGGTATATCAAGTGCAAGAGGGGTGGCAGCCGTTGTGCGATTTTCTCGATGTCCCCGCGCCGGACGAACCCTTCCCGCGCAGCAACACCCGTGAAACATTTAAGCAGCACGTCCGCGAGGGCAACCCCCTCGCGCGATGGTTCGGCCTTTGACCGCGCACGATCCCACGCGCCATCGTCGGATACGACGCGGCGGTCATCCACACACGCGCCATTGTAGGGGCGACGCGGCGCGTCGCCCCTACGCACCCATCACGACGCGCCTGTCACCCCACCGACGGATTTTCGCGGTCAACCGCCCATTGCGCCGGATTGGCGGCGATGTAGGCGCGGATGCGGTTGAGGTCATCGAGGTCGCGGATGATGTGTTCGTAATAATTGCGCTGCCATAACGCCGCGCCGGGCGTGTCGCGATGGGCATTGATGCGTTTGGTCGCGGCAGATTTGAATTGGCCGATGATGGCTCCGATGGAACCCGATGCGGGACCCTTTGGTTTGTGGGGCGTTTCGGTTGTAGGGGCGACCCGACGGGTCGCCCCTACGGATTCGCGTTTGGGAACATCGTGTAAAATAATAATGCCGTGTAAATGATTGGGCATAATGATGAACGCATCCAATTCAACGTATGGCCGCACAATGGCCGTGCGTAACCATTCTTCCGCCACAAAGATCCCCAACACATTCAACCGCATCGCATCGTTGACGACATCGCCGAACAGACACGTCCTGTCTTTCGTGACGATGGTGACGAAATACGCCCCGTCGTTGCGATAATCGTAATCCGGCAGGCGAATCGACCGGCGATGATGTTTGTCCGGGTTGTAGGGCGACATGACATTAATTCCTTTGTATATCGATCACATACGCGCCATTGTACGGGCGACCCGGTGGGTCGCCCCTACGCATCGCCGCCCGCGTCCGCAATCCACCGCGCCATCGTCGGATACGACGCGGCGATCATCCACACACGCGCCATTGTAGGGGCGCCCCAGTGGGTCGCCCCGACGCATCACCGCCCCGACGCACCCATCACGACGCATCGCCGCCCGCGTCGGCAATTACACGCGCCATCGTCGGGATACGACGCGGCGGTCATCCACATACGCGCCATTGTAGGGGCGACGCGGTGGGTCGCCCCTACGCATCGCCGCCCGCGTCCGCAATTACACGCGCCATCGTCGGATACGACGCGGCGGTCATCCACACACGCGCACGATTGTCGGGGCGACCCAACGCATCACCGCCCGCGTCCGCAATTACACGCGCCATCGTCGGATACAACGCGGCGGTCATCCACAT
>RFIA01000024.1 GCA_003695675.1 Chloroflexota bacterium | reverse complement strand
CCACAACATACGTTAAAAACCTACCCCTGAAAAGGGCCGGGGGTGAGGTTTTTGTTGAAAACAGTCTCCGCACTATCGTCGCTACTCCCTACGGAAAACACACAACGTGTTCATCAACGCAAACCCGCCATCTCTTGCAGCAGATGCCAATTGGCGAGACGGTCGGCTTGCGCGATGAGCAATTCTTCCGCCGGGTTGCCGTCGGCGTCGAAGTTGCGGGCGAAGCGCCCCTCGGAGCGCGCGAAGGTGATGAAATCAATCGTCTCGCCGGTCTTCGGTATCGTGTACCAATCGTCGCGCAAGGCCGGGTTGCCCTTCAAGTCGAGTCGTTCGCGAATCGTATCGCCCTTGCGCGGGTCGTAAATCAGCAACGGCCATGCGCGGCTGTCGACCGCGAGTTTAGCTTGATGACGGCTCATATCATCGGCGACACCGTGCTCGGGTTGGCACGTTGTGTACACCGAGACGACCGCCGGGCCTTCAAATTCGTTGGCTTCGGCAATCGCACGATAAAAATGATTGGGATGCGCGGCTGTCGTTTGCGCCACATACGTGTTGGGGTGCATCATCGCGATGCGGCTCAATTCTTTGCGCTTTTCTTGTTTACCGTGGACTTCTTTGCCGATGCTGGCCATCTTTGCGCCCTGACCGGTATAACTCGCCGTGCTGGACTGACCGCCAGTGTTGCTATAGACCTGCGTGTCGAGCACGAGTACATTGATGTCCATACCCGACGAGAGCATTCGGCTCAACGCTTGAAAGCCGATGTCGTACATCGCGCCATCGCCGCCGATGACCCACAATTTTTTATCTTGCCAGCCGAGTTGATCCCATCGTGCGCGGACGCCCATCGCGGTGGTCGGCGCATTTTCAAACAGCGAATTGATCCACGCGACAAGATACGGATTATACGGATAAGTCGAGCCATAAACTGTGTTACATCCGGTTGCAGCTACAATGCCGATGCTCTCGCGGCCATACTGAAAACCGCTCGACGCGAGCATCATGCGCAGCGCACTGGCCTCACCACAACCGGCGCAGCTGCCCGCACCGCCAACGTACAACATCGCGCTTTCGCTGAGCATGTAGTCAACCGGCAAACGGTCGGAGATGTAGCGTTTGGGTGTGGGCGGTAAGTCGCGGAAGAAGTTGATCGATTTTTCGTAAATCGGGACGGTGTTGTCTTCTTTCTTAATCATCTTCAACGCATTGTAACCGAGATCGGCACAAGCCTCGACACACTCGGCGCATCCCTTACACTTTGAGGGATCGATGAAGATGCCGAACATGCCCGGTTCTTCGCCACTGCGTTCAAATTTCTTGCGGAACTTCGTCGTCTCGGCGAATTGGGCTTCCATGAAGGCGCGTTCGTCCGGGTCTTCAATCGCGTCAAGTTTTTCGCGCAAAACCGAGTCGTCGACGACTTTGCCGAGAATCGCTGTGTCCGGGCATTCGTTGACGCAGGTCATACACCCGACACACGAGTTCATATCAAACTCCGGAATTTCGGGCGCGATATAACTGAAGTCGCGATACGCCCCGGTGCCCGCCGGGATGATGCTGCGCCCGACGGTCACTTCAGCCGGTAATTCGGCAGGGCCGCTGCCTTTCTCGTAGCCCTCAAGCACTTGGTCGAAAAAGAAATCGAAATCGACAACCTCGTCCGGTAAGTCGGGTTGGCTGGCTAATTTGCGAATATCAAATTCACTGGTCGTAACACCTGAAACTTTCATAATGGCCTCTCTTTACAGACTAATTCATGCTAACCGGCTGGAAAAGTCTCACATTCGGGTCTGGTCTGAAGAGACCCGGTACTTCGAGTTCTTGCGCCATGACTTCGGCAGGAATTTCAAACACTTCGTCATACCCTCGCATGACAGCGATGAGATTGTCTTGCACCACTTGCTCACCGCGTTTGCCGAATTTGGCGCGGAGCGCGTTTTCGACAGCCGTTTCTAATTCATCGCGGCTGAGGCCGCGTTCTTCGGCGAATGGCGTCACCCGTAAGAAAATGCCGAGCAACACAATCCCTTGCATACGCACCGTCAACGACGGGTCGGTCGCCACCTCGCGAGCGATGCCCGCCGCGTCGAGCGCATAAACACGCGCCTCTTTTTCGCGCAAAAATGCTTTGCCCTGTGGCGGCACGCGCGACCACACTTCTTCGGGCGAGTCTTGGGCGACATTGATGAACACCGCGCCGCCTTGTTCCAACCCGGCGAGCGGTTGGCTGTAGTAAAAGGCATTGATGTCGTTGAGCGGGATGAAATCGACTTGGTTGAGTTCGCTGTGCATCCGAATGCGGTCGTCGGCAATCGTCAGATAATACGTCGTCGGCAGGCCCTTCTTTTCAGACCCGTATTTGGGATACGCCTGCACCCGTTTGCCGAACAATTCGCCCATGACGTCGGCGATGATTTTGTTGGTCGTCACCGAACCGAAACCGCCGACACTATGACCGCGCATCGAGAAGGCGCCTTCAGGCCGCACGTCGGGGTCGTCGGTGCGGGGCAGCGCCAATTCATGGTCAATGCCGAGCACAAAGTAACGCCGTTCGTTGCCGTTCATCATGTGACGCACCGTGGCGGTGAAATCGCCGGGACGCACGTCGCGGCTGCCTAGCCCCGCCGAACCGGAATAAATCATCGGGATGCGGTCGATTTTGCCGGTCATCATCGCGTCGGCGAAGGCCGCTTTGATTTCCATCGTCAACGGATTGCTTTCGGCCATGGGGTTGTCCATGCGTTCAACGACGGCGAAACACTCAACATTCTTGAGCGTTTCAACAATCTGCCGCGCCGGGAACGGGCGGAAGCAACTGACGTGGACACAACCGGCTTTGATGCCTTCGACATCGCGCAGATAATCGACGGTCGCTTCACAGGTTTCGATCATGCACCCCATGCCAACGATGGCGACTTCGGCATCGTCCATGCGATAGGGTTCGACGAGATCGTAGCGCCGCCCGGTCTGCTGCGCGAAGACTTCCATCGCTTCGACCAAGGCGGCTTCAACTTTATCGTAATAAGCACGCTGCGCGATTTTGCCTTTCATATACGAATCTTGATTCTGGACGACGCCAGTCATCAAGCCAAGACTCGGATCCATCAAATTTATCAATTTCTCTGCCGGGTCGCCGACATACTCACGCATGAATTCTTTTTCGGGGAACAACACATCTTCAACCGTGTGGGTTGTCAAGAAACCATCTTGCACCGCGAGGAAGGGCGTTGAGCTGGCCTCAGCCGCACGACGCGCAATCAGGGCGAAGTCCCCGGCTTGTTGCGCATGTTTCGACATCAAGATGCCCCAACCCGTGTCGGAGACGGCCATGACATCGTCGTGCCCGGCGTGAACATTCAAGCTGTGGCTGGTGATGGCCCGCGCGCCGATGTGAAACACGGCGGGCAGGCGCTTCCCGCTGATGGTGTACAGCACCTCCTTCATCAAGATCAGTCCTTGCCCACTGGTGAAATTGGTCACACGGCCACCGGCTGCCGCGAACCCTTCGGCGGTAGAGGCGGAGCTGTGTTCCGATTCGGGTTGAATGAAGACGAGCTTGTCGCCCCACAGATTCCTCTGTCCATTTGAAACGGCCATTTCGTAGGCGACCCCCATGGTTGTCGATGAGGTGATGGGATACGCACACGACCCATGTGTGATATTGGTTTCAACCCATGCAACAATACCCGCGCCATCGGAGGTGGTGGCAATGCCAGGATAGGGCACCTCGCGTTTACCGTTTGCTCTTGCTTTGCTCATAAAATACCTCTCCACAATCTACAGATAGTTGAACGTCAACGATCCAACGATCTAACGTTTTTTGGAAATTCTCAAGAAGCAACTTGTTTGCTAAGCAAAGTTTACCGCAAAGTTAGAGGCGCGGTCAAACCAATTGAGTCGCGGGGGGACTTACCAATTGCTAGGATTGTCGCGCGTTTTGTATTTTAGTCCTCTCGACATATCTATTAATTAGGGTTTGTGTAGTTCGGAAATCCATCATGCAACCAGAGAAATAAATTGTATAGGACTTACGCAATCGGGCATCTTGCACTGTGTCGCCGGATGCTTATGCTCTTTAACAAAATAATCGGGTAACGCGACGTGGGGGCGATCCGGCGGGACGCCCCTACAACGACCGATTATGGTTCATTGTGGCTCAGTAGGGGCGGTTCGCGAACCGCCCCTACAATAACGTGAGTTTTATTTAAGACAATGAACCCATTTTGCAAAATAAACACGAAAAGATTCAACGCAAAGGACGCAGGGACGCAAAGGGCGCACAGAGAATCCAGTTATTTTCTTGGCGCTCTTGGCGTCTTGGCGGTTCAATCATTTTTGTTTTTGCTTTCAACTTGCCACACGCCGCATGGTATCCGTTATCCAAAACTGATGTTACACGTGACCTGATTTAATGATTAAGCTTCATCAACATCTGGCAGCACTTCAAAAATGTTGCGAAAAAGGTTGCCTTTTTGTCAACACACGGCGCGTGTTTTGTGGTAGGATTTTTGTGACGCGAAAAGTAAAAAGTGCCGGGTGAAAAGATAACACGACTTACGCAATTCAGAAATTCACCGGTAATTATTCACCTTGGCGGTTCAACAGCGCCTTGACGGTTGATCGATCCGTCTTATCTTCATCAGAGGCGCGCGGATGTGGCACTCTTGGCACAAAATCCGGCTGTGCCAAAGCCGCCAAAGCCGCCACAAGTGCCAGAAAATAGTCGGACAGCGTGAGGGAAATCGATTGACACGGACAATGCTCGTGTTGGGCTTCGGGTTGTTCATCGTCAGCAGCGTGATCGTTGGCGCGGCGTTGCTGATTGCGCCGAGCTTGCCGGACAGCGGCGCGGTCGCTTTTTCAGCGCTAGTTGCGGACGGCAACCGTGTCGATGTCATCGATGTCGATCAACATTTGCGGGCGATCCTCGGCGGCTATCCAGCCAGCGTTTTGCAACGCGACCTCTCGCCGAATGGTCGCTATGTCGCCTTCGACATGCGCACGGAAGCGGGCAACGATATTCTCGTGCGCGACCTCGAAACCGACGAAATCTTCAACCTGACCAACGAACCGGAAGCCGTTGATTTTTACGGCGCGTGGTCACCGGATGGTGGGCGAATCGTTTTTTCGTCCGACCGAGCCGGAAGTCTCGATATTTATTATCTCGAATTCGCCGACCATTCGATTCATCGTCTGACGCACGACCCGGACTTTGATTTGTTCCCTGTGTGGTCGCCGGATGGGGAATACATCGCTTTCGAGTCGAATCGTAACGGCAACAGCGATATTTTCATCGTGCATGTCGAAAGCGGCGAAGAACGGCAATTGACTGTTCATCCAACACAAGACACCGCGCCCTTTTGGTCGCCGGATGGGCGACACGTCGGTTTTCTCTCGCTACGAGACGGCCATCGCGAGTTGTACACCGTCAATCTTGAAAGCGGCGTCGTCCATAAACTCACGAACGGGTCATCATTCATTTCGCGCCCCGTGTGGTTGGCTAAAACTGAATTGGGGCAGGGTTGATAACTTTTCTATAATCTTTTGCTGTCATACGTATCGTACAGGTATGCGTGATGCGACCTTTCATCCATATAAGTATGATTTGTTTGTGTGTCATCAGCCTTCTCACGGCTGTGGCGCTCATCCTCGGCGCTATACTCCCAGATGACGGCACGATTTTGTTCGTTTCCGGCGCACGAGGCGCACAAGTCGTTTATCTGTTGGACATCGACCACAAGACTCGCCACATTTTACCCAATTATCCTGATGTGGTCGGTGACGACCGCCTGTCGCCGGACGGTCGTTATTTGTTGAGCGAAACCATCGTCGGCGGCAACAATATCGAGATCGTATTGATCGATGTCGAAACCGGCGCCGAACGCTTTCTGACCGGGTATCCGGGCATCGACTTTGTGCCCGCATGGTCGCCAGACGGCAAACGCATCAGCTTCATGTCCGACCGCGACGGTAGGCTTGCATTGTATGTCTTGGCCGTTGATGGTGGCAGCCCGCGTCGCCTCGCCGGTTATGAAGAAAATGACCACGCGGCGGTTTGGTCGCCCGATGGGCAGTGGATGGCGTTTGAGTCCGACCGAGATAACAACCGCGAGATTTATATCCTCGACATCGACACCGGGACGGCGCATCGGCTGACAGCACACGACGCCGATGATTTCGCGCCCTTTTGGTCACCGGACGGTCGTTATGTCGGTTATGTATCGCGGCGCGGTAATCGGCGGCAACTTTACCGCGTCGATATTACGACCGGTGCAAGCGAGCATATCACCGGCGATACAGAAAATGTTTTTCGTCCGCGTTGGTTATCGAATCTTGAAAGTATCCTGAATTGATGTTGCGATTGATGGCCCGCGTGTCGGTTATGGTTTCCGTAGCGACGATTGTGTTGATTGTGGCGACGCTTGTCGCCGGGCAGCACATTGCGCACACCAGATCGCTCGCATTTGCGTCGGCACGCGATGGCGATATGGATATTTACTTGCTCGACATCAACCGAAATCTGCTCGTTCATCTCACCGATGCGCCCGGTAACGACGAACAACCCACATGGTCGCCCGACGGTCGGCAGCTCGCTTTTACGTCCAATCGCGAAGGCGGCAATGATATTTATATCTTGAACTTGGCCGATGGCGCTGTCCACAATCTCACGCAATATCCCGGCTTCGACACCCAACCTGCGTGGTCAACTCATGGGGAGCGCATCGCCTTCACATCTACCCGAAGCGGCAATGAGGAAATCTATATCACCAGCCTCATCACAGGGGAGACATTCAATCTGACGAATCATAACAACGATGATTGGTCACCGGCATGGTCGCCGGATGATGTCCACATCGCGTTTATCTCCGACCGCAATGGTGGGGCGTCCGACATATACGTCGCCGACATCAATAACGGAGACATCCAATTGCTGATTCACGACACATCGGCCAACGGCGTCCCTGTGTGGTCGCCGGACGGCAATCGTTTGGCGTATATGTCGATGCGCGACGGCAATCCTGAAATTTATGTCCTACATCTTGCGAGCGGCACCGCGACCCGTATGACCGATTATCCCTCGCTAGACACCGCACCGGCATGGTCACCAGACGGACGTTATCTCGCGTATACGTCGGAGCGAGCAGGCAATTTCGATATTTTTGTGATGGATGTCGAACGCGGCACCGTGCGCAATGTCACCAATCATCCACTCGTCGATATGTCGCCCGCTTGGTGGCCGGGATAGCGACAAAAGATTCGACGCAAGGGCGCAGAAACGCAAAGAAAAATCAAATATTCGACGCAGATCGTCGGGGCGACGCGCCGCATTGCCTTGCGTGCTGTGCATCAAATTGTTTGAAATTATGCGGCTCATGCGTTGCCATCCGGCAGATGCTCTGCTATGATAGGGGCGCGAAATCACAACCGGTTGTTTGTAGTTTGCTCAGCGCTGGGCCTCACGGGCTTCGGCCTCTGAACCGTGTCAGAGCCGAGAGGCAGCAGCACTAAAGAGTCTCCGAAGTGTCGTGAGTCACCTAGTTCTGAGCAAACTGTGAATAACCGGTTGAAGCGTCACATTGCCGAACCCTCACGCCGCGCCGAGACCGAGTTCCGGTATCGATGGCGTCGTTGTATCGAACAGCCACCCCGCAAAAAATGCGCTCAAGTCTTGCTTGCTGACTTCTTCGGCGACGGCGATGAAATCGGCAGTTGTGGCGTTGCCATGTCGAAAGCGTTCGAGATAGGTGCGGATAATCTCGAAGAATATGTCGTCGCCAACACGCGCCTGCAATGCCCGCAACGCGAGACTGCCGCGATCATAAACCGCATCGGCGAAGAGGTCTTCCGCCGTCGCGATTCCCGGTGGCGCCAATTGACTAATCTGCTCATAATTCGCCGCCCACGTATCGATGCCGAATCGATGCTCCAACCACAGATTATGGGCATACGTCGCGAAGCCTTCATTCAGCCAAATGTCGCCCCAATCGATGAGGCTAACGCTGTCGCCAAACCACTGATGCGCCAACTCGTGCGCGAGGAAAGCCTGCAATACAATGTCATTCATCACGGCGACGCTGCTGCCGAACAGCGAGCGAGTCTGTGTTTCGAGCGCGAAGCCCAACGGCGCATTGACAACAATCGCGCCATACGACTCAAATGGATACGGGCCGAAGCGCTCGGCGAAAAATTCGATCATCTCAGCCGTCACGACAAAACGCTCTGGCAAATCATCGGGCAGCGTGTTGTCGAAATAATTGATGATGGGCAAGCCGCCCGGCCCTTCTATGGTCACAATCTCGAATTTGCCGATCCCAATCGTCGTGAGGTAACTCGCCATCGGGTCGCGCATTTGCCAGACGAAAGTCGTCGTCGCGCCATTGTCGATTTCTTCCGTCAACACGCCGTTGGATGCAACAACCAAGCCTTCGGGCACGGTGACACGAAATGTATATGTCGCTTTGTCCGATGGATGCTCATTGACCGGGAAGACCGTCGAAGCGCTCAACGGCTCCCCGGCGACAATCGTCCCTGTGCCATACGTTTGCCAACCGGCGAGATTAGGCAGTATCCGAATCGGCGAAGCGTCCGGTATGCCGCCATACATCACTTGGGTGATGAAGGTGTCGCCGGTTGTGAGCGGTGTTTCCGGCGTGATGATGAGTTCGAGGTCGTCGCGTTCAAATGCCGCCGCCGCCGCATTGACGGTGATGGCATCAACCGTCAAGCCGACGAGATCAAAATTGAAGGTGCGCAAATCTTGCAAGGCGACGGCTTCAATCGTCGTTGTGCCGGTTATCGTGTTCGTTTTGACATCAACGTTGAGGTCAATCGTGTAATGCTGCACATCGTATCCACCATTGCCCAATGACGGGAATAACGTGTCACCGGCACCGGCGGCGCCGGGTTGGGGGCTTTGACTGTTGACGATGCCGAAAAGCACTGTTGCTGACAAAAGCAGTATGACGTATTTGGACATGATGATGTTTTACCTTTGGGTATCTTGTGCCGCGTCAAATGTTCAAACATTCCGGCGGCGTGTCACGCCATTTGTTTGAGCCGGCTTGCCAGCACTTGCATGATGTCGTCATGCACAGCATCCATCGACCGGGCGCCGTCGATTTGCACCCATCGTTGGGGTTCAGCCGCGATCAATTGATGATACCCTTCGCGCACACGACGATGAAAGGCCATCTCCATATCATCGAGCCGATTCCACTCTTCACCTTGCGCGACGGCGCTCAACCGGCGTTGCAGGCCGTCTTCGGGCGCGATGTCGAGATAAAGCGTGAGGTCGGGCTTGAGGCCGCCGGTGGCAAACTCGGTGATGATGCGCAATGTGTCGAGGTCGAGGCCATGCCCATAGCCTTGATAAGCCATTGTCGAATCGTAAAAGCGGTCGCATATCACGATGCCCCCTTGTTCGAGATGGGGGCGTATCGCCTCGCCGACGAGTTGCGCTCGCGACGCGCTATACAGCAGCAGCTCTGTATTCGGCAGCATAGCTGTGTTGTCCATACTGTGCAGTACCGCGCGAATTTGATCGCCGATGGCTGTGCCGCCGGGTTCGCGGGTCAGCAACACTTGATGGCCGTCTGCACGGAGGCGGGCGGCTGCGCGTTGAACCTGTGTGGTTTTGCCACTACCATCGGGGCCTTCAAATGTAATAAACATGGAGCTTCCTGTTACGTTGGTTGGTTTTATTCTTCAGAGGCGCTTTTATCAAATCCTTCGGCGGGGTCGTCGTCCTCACCGTCCTCACCGGATGTAGGTGACGTGTCTTCTGTGTCGTCTGTGTGATCGACCGCAGGATGCGCTTCCGCCGACGATGAATCATGAGGCGGAAGGGTGACGGCCTGATGTTCGCCGGTGGCAATGCGGTCGCTATCGCGTTCGGCACGCATTTTGCTGGCGAGATTGTGATCGATGTCAATTTCTGCGGTGATGATTTGCTGCGACAACATATCCACATCGCTGCTTGGCGAACCGGGCATCTCGCTTTCGCGGGGATCATTGCCTTTTAACTTGGGGCGGACAGCCGCGAAGTCAATCGTGTCCGACTCAGAGAAATCGACATACGTTTGTTGATTGCCATCGGGTATATCCGGGCCGCGTTCGACCGAGATGACGATCACGCTGACATTATCTTCGCCGCCGCGCGAATTGGTCAGGTCGATCAAACGTTGGCTTGAAACGGCCGGGTCTTCTTCGGCCAGCGCAGCTTGGGCAATTTCCTTCGCATCGACATGACGTGTGAGGCCGTCGGAGCACAACACGAGCCGGTCGCCGATACGCAGCGCGACATAATAAATATCAATATCGACATCTTCGGCTTGCCCCAACGCACGATACAAGACATTGCGCATCGGGTGTTCTTCGGCTTGTTGCTCTGTGATATGCCCGGCGTTGAGCAGCGCCTGCACAAAACTATGATCGTTGGTGACTTGCTCGATGCTGCCGTCCGTCCCATCAACCAAATAGGCGCGGCTGTCGCCGACATGCGCAATCGTCGCCGTCGTGTTGTCGATGAACGCCATCGTGACTGTCGTGCCCATGCCCTTGAATTCTGGCTTGCCTTTCGCAATCTTCATAATTTCAAGATTGGCGGCTTGCACGGCTTTGTACAACAATTCGGCGATGTTATCGCTCGCAACGAGCATGTCGAGGGTGGTATCGCTATCATGAAATAACGACTCGCGAATCGCCTCGACAGCGAGACGGCTGGCTTCTTCACCGGCGGCGGCACCGCCCATCCCATCTGCAACAATCGCGAGTGCGCTGGTTTCTGTCGACATCAGGTGGACGTTATCTTCATTATTCTGCCGCACCTGTCCTGTGCTGGTACGCGCACTGCTCTTGAGATGAACGAATTGTCCAGAATTGGACATGCTGGACTCCTTAACCGCTTTTAATTGGGTATTGCTTTGTCACAACCGATGAGCCTGTCATCGCCAAATGCTCTTGTCACCTAACACAATATGACAGCATGCCGTTTGCTGCTCTTCTGATTGTAATACAACTTCGCGCTTCTTGTTAAGCGAGAATGCAGGTTTGCTAACTTAATTCTACACAAGGTGGCATTCAACGCAAACCGAACTCGCAATTCAACCTTTCAACATCTATAATCAGGCCGGTTCAACCGCGCAGATTCATCCCCCCTGTTGGACAGTGCAGGTCGGTGATGGCTGCTTATATCCCAAGTATCCCGCATCATTTGGGATATATGGGGGTATATCCCAAAATAAGTAGGGTTGTTGATGCAAGCGTTAGCCGATATTTATCGAATCGACCAATTTAACGATACATTTGCGCTCGGTCATTATGCCCGGGTGATGGATGCAGTAGACAAGCGCACCAACACGCCGGTCGCTTTCAAGGTGATGCGGCCTGAGCATTTGTCGGCAGACGGCGAGATGCGTTGGGAGTATCGCGCATTTGCCAACGAAACCGATTTGTTGGCGCGGATGGCGGGCAGTTCACAAATCATCAATCTGCTGGACTGCGGTTATGTTTCGACACGTAACGAAGCGCCGAGCGACGGCGACATCGAATCGTATGGTCTCGACATCGATGCCTTCGCCCGCGCAATGCCGGACTTCGCCGAGCGGCATTGGCGGCCCTATCTCGCGCTAGAAAATTTGCCGCGCACACAAAATCTGTTGTATTTGATGAAGCCGAATCAAGCCGGGATGCGTTGGCGTCTGCCGACGGAAGAGGGGCTTTCGCTCGCGTTACAATTTGCCGAATTTTTGCGCGATGCCCACGCTCGCCGCATCGTCTATCTCGACCACAAGCTCGAACACGTCTATTGGGACGGCCTCTTCTTGCGCATCATCGACCTCAACAGTTCGCGCTTGCTTGAAAGTTATAGCGCCGGGGACGACGATGGGTACTTTTGCCTCGACATTCACAATCTGTGTGTCGGTGTCTTGTACCCGATATTCACCGGGTTGTCGCCTTTGAAGACGCCGCTGCGAGCGCAACCGGGTGCGCACTCTGTCGTCGAAGACCGCTATAAAGAAGTCACATCGTTGGATTTCAACGTTGAGCCGACCCTGAGCCAAGCCTTACAAGATTTGTTGCAACGCGGCGCTGAGATGGGGATTCGCTCGGCGAGTGAATTCATTCGCGGCTTGCAAGAAGTCGCGCTGCTGCACGGCTGGGATTTCGAGGAGCAGTTGTCGGACGCGGCGAATCGCAGCGCACGCGCACAGATGCGCGAAGGACTCAAACGGATGCGGCGCGGCCAAGCCGACCTGCGCGAAGCGCGTGACTTATTGCTCGACGCGGCGATTCATGACGGCATCACCGAAGACATGCAGGCCGAGTTTCGCCGTCTCGTCAAGCTGATTAACGAAATGCTCAACAAGCGCGTCATTCCATGATACAATGCTTGCGTTCAGTTTACACGCACAAATCGGTTGACATGAAAAGATATTGAACCGCAGAGATGCACAGATAGTATCCCTTACGACTGTGCCGCTTTGTGTTGAATGAACGAATAGACACTTACTTTTATTTTGTTTGTGCGAAAGATTGTTTCACAATTATGGACTTCTTATTGTTCCCCATCGACTTGTTGACCGACGCGCTGCGTGCGATTGGCATCTCGCCGACGACGTTTCAGTTCATGCTCGTCAACGCGATTCTCGGCCTCAGCATTTATGTGACGTTGTATACCGGCATGTTCTCGTTGGCGAATGCCGGTTTCATGGCGATAGGCGCCTATAGCGGCGTCCTCATCACACAGAATCTCGACATGCCGTTGTTCGTCGGCATCATCGGTGGGATGTTGGCCGCCGGTATCGTCGCTGTCCCAATCGGCCTGCCGGTTTTGCGCCTCAAGGATATTTATCTGGCGATTGCGACGATTGGCTTCGGCGAGGTCGTGCGTATTTTTGCGCTCAACTTCGACGAGTTGGCGTCTTCCATCAAAGGCGAAGATGTGCAACTGTTCTACGGCGCACAGGGCATCAAACGCATTCCCAAAATTACGGAGACGTGGCATCTTGTGCTCGCCATCGCCTTGATTGGCTATTTTCTCGTGCGCATCAATCGCTCGCGTTTTGGCCGGGCGATGGCTGCGATTCGCCAAGACGAAGAAGCGGCGGCCAATATGGGCATCGATGTCGTGCGCATCAAGAATATCATCTTCATCATCAGCGCGATGATTGCGGGGTTGGCCGGTGTCATGAATGCCCATCTGACGCGCATCATCACGCCCGGCGATTTCGGCTTCGACCGGGCGGTGAATATTTTGGCTTTTGCGGTGCTCGGTGGGACGACGACGTGGGTCGGCCCGATTGTCGGCGGACTCGTGCTCGGCGGGTTGCCGGAGGTGCTGCGTGTGCTGCGCGACTTCCGCCAAATCGTCAACGGGGCGGTGCTGCTAGCCGTCATCATCTTCTTACCCGGCGGCCTCATCAACCCGGCAGGATGGGCGGCGGCGCTGCGCAATGTGCGTGGCGGCGATGATGAGGCGCTGCTCATCGGCGGCGGAAAGCAAAACGAGGCTTCGTAATGATCCATCACGCCATATTGTACAGGAAAATCTCAATGGTGATTCTATTGTTACTGTCATTACCCTTTTTATTGTATGGTCTCTCGGCGCTGCGGCAGGGCGGACGCGATGTGTTGTGGGAATTACACTCGTCCTACTTTCGTTTGCACGGCGTCCACGAAACCGAGCGCACCACCGAGTGGGAACACAACCAAATCATTATCGGGCGCATCAGCATCATTGTCGGGGGTGTGTTGTTGCTCTTTGGATGGGGCTTTGCTTAAAGACGTGCTCTGTTGACATAACCCCGCGACAACCAATAAACCATCATCAGGAGGCGATTCATGGCGGGGCATCTGAACAGGCGCTATAACGAAGTCACCTATCTCACAACGCACAATTCATTCGCCAGCAAAGATACCGGCTGGATTTTTGCACAGCAAACGTACAGTATCCGCGAGCAGCTCGAACGCGGTGTGCGAGCTTTCATGCTCGACATCCACGAATACGACAACGATATTCATCTGTGTCATGGCAGCTGCGACCCCATCACAAGTCGGTTGCAAAATCCCGGCGACCTCGTCGCGCTGCACGAGATTCTGCAAGAAATCAAAACACATCTCGACACCTTTCCCGAAGCTGTCATCACGCTGTTGTTCGAGAGTCGCGTCACAAACCGGGCGCGGCTGCGACAGCAGTTTGAGGCCAGCAATACGCTCGATTATATCTTTTATGCCGACCGGGAAAATGTGACGCCAACATCGTCATGGGATGTTGAACATCAAGGTTGGCCACAGCTCGCATGGATGGTCGAAAATAACAAGCGCCTTGTCGTCTTCTCAGACCACAAGTCGGGCGATGACGGCCTGCCTTATTTCTGGAATTTTGCTGTCGAGAATTTTTTCGGCGACAAGGGGTTATTCGACGAGACAAAGTGGATCGAATCGCGGCCTGAATCGTCGCAGTTGACCGACAGTACCAAACCGTTGATGCTGCTCAATTACTTCCCGACATTTGATTTGTTGAGCGGCGTCTTGCCCGACACCGGGCGTTACGATTCGATCAATAATTATTATCGCATTTTGACACAAACCTACGATTGTTTTCGCGTCAGCGAGCGCTTGCCGAACTTCATCTCGTTTGATTATTTTGAGCGCGGCAAAAACGGCGGGCCGGTACGCGCTGTCTACAAAATCAATCGCGAGCGCGGCAATCAGCTCCCGCGTTATCGCGAACATCCTGTTTTATGGCGCGTCAATCAAAAATACGATTCGGGCACCCGACCGGACATCGCGACGCATCCCGACGGGGCGCTCATCGAAGTCCATCAATCACAGTATGAGCCGACGTTGTGGTATCATGTCGGCGTGGCATACGAAAATGTTGTGCGTTGGGGCGCGTCCCATCAATATGCACCGGGTATGCGACCGGCAGTGGCGGCGCATCCCGAAGGATGGGTCGTCGCTGTCCATGAAGGTGAACGCGGCGAAACATTGTGGTATATGGTCGGTTGGCTGAATAATGACGAGATTGAATGGGGTCCCGCACAACAATATGATGATGGCGTCAGCCCGGATGTCGCTGTACACCCCGATGGCTGGATTATTGAAGTGCATCAGTCAGAAAATCATGAGCGGCTCTGGTATCACATCGGCAAGATCGATGGCGAACGGATTCGTTGGTCGAAGAGTCGCGAGTACGACACCGGCATCCAACCGGCGGTTGCCGTGCATCCATCAGGGCGGAT
>RFIA01000222.1 GCA_003695675.1 Chloroflexota bacterium | reverse complement strand
TGTACGAGATAGAACCAGAAACCGCAAACATGGCGCAGCGTGTCGTCGTCAGTGTCGAACAATTCACGTCGTTTCGCAATTTTACATGGTGTCCACTTGGCAGCTTACATCGTCGCTTACGCCCATTCGACACCAACATGGCCTTTCAACGCGCTGTCGAATATTTGATGGAAAACGACGCCGTCAATGTGGGCGAATATGAAAACCCACAGAGCGATTTCACAACCAAGGGCATTTCGATTAACCACGAGTCTGCCCTCATCCGTACCATCCTCGACGACCGGGACGCATTCATTTATCTGCTGTTGTATCTGTACGAGAACAATCAAATTATCTCCGAAGACTCACTGCGTGCGATGGACTCTGAAGGGCGTTGGGATATTACGTTGTGGTTGTCCATCATGGAAACCGAGAATGTGATCAATCCTGTACCGGGACGCGCCAACCAATACAGTTTGTTCCGCACCCATCATACCGTCAAACTCGTGGCGGACAGGCGCGAAGAAAAGTCAGAATGATAACGTCAATTGGGCAAAGCGATGCTTCGATTCAGCATTGCACCTGTGATGCAGTCTGATATAATGCGCCCACAATCTTATCGACCACCGGCGAGCCAGCTATCCGGCCTGCCCGGTGATACAAATAGGGATAGCAGGTAAGCAAATGGGTTTGACAAAGACGGAAAAAGAACAATTAATTGCGGATTATGGACTGCATGAAGGCGACACCGGTTCGCCGGAAGTACAAGTTGCGTTGTTGACATCACGCATTAGCCAGCTCACAGAACATTTGAAGATTCATAAACATGATGAGCACTCGCGGCGCGGCCTGCTCAAGCTCGTCGGCCAGCGACGGCGTCATCTCAATTATCTCAATCGTAAAAGCCCTGAGCGCTACCAAACGTTGATTCAGCGTTTAGGATTACGCCGGTAACATATATATCGATACGATTGATTCCGTTTCTCACGATGTCTTTTCACAGGCATCGTTACTGAACTGACATGCCCGGTTGCTCAGGAATTGGAGAGTGTGGCTAAATGTTGATTTTGGCTCTACTCTCCAGTCCCTGTCGCCGGGCATCTGTGTATCTATGGAGGACGATATGTCTGATGTAATTGGTAAAGCACACCAATTTACCACACGAATGGGCGATGATGAAGTCCTATTCGAGACCGGCAAGCTCGCCATGCAAGCCGGGGGTGCCGTCACGGCGACACTCGGTGAAACCGTCGTCTTAGCGACGGCGACGATGAGCAAGTCGGTACGTGAGGGGATGAGTTTCTTCCCTCTCAGCGTCGATTATGAAGAAAAACTGTATGCGGCTGGGCGCATCCCGGGCAGTTTCTTCCGGCGCGAAGGACGCCCCGCCGAGAGCGCCATTTTGACAGCGCGGGTGATTGACCGTTGTCTGCGTCCCTTGTTCCCAAAAGACCTGCGCAACGAAGTCCAAATTATTTTGTACGCCCTCAGCCACGACCAAGAACACCAAGTCGATATGCTCGGCATTGCCGCGGCGAGCGCAGCTCTCATGATTTCCGACATTCCGTGGGATGGGCCGGTCGGCGGGGCGCGTATTGGTATGATTGGCGATGAATTTGTTGTCAATCCAACATTTTCACAAATGCAACAAAGCATCCTCGACTTGCGTGTCGCCGGGACGAGTGAAGCCATTAATATGGTCGAGTGTGGCGCAGTCGAAGTCGATGAAGAGACCATGTTGCGGGCGCTTCAACTTGGGCATGAGTCGATTCAACCGATCATCGCCATACAAAATGAAATGCGTGAACAACTCGGTAAACCCAAGGCTGAATATCCGGCACACGTCGTCGAGGAGGCGTTGCAAGCCGAAGTCAGTGAGCGCGTCAGCCCGCAGCTCCGCCAGATTTTGGTCGAAAATACCGACCGCAACGCCCGCAGCGAAGCGATCAAAGTCTTTCAAGAAGAAGTCGTTGCAGAATACGAGAAACGCAACGCCGAACTCGCCGAAGACGAACAAATCAATCTCGGCGATGTCAAAGAAGCATTTGACGAAGCCTTCAAGAAAATCGTGCGCCATCGCATTTTGCACGAAGGGGTGCGCCCCGACGGACGCGATTTCGTCACGATTCGCCCCTTGTCGGCAGAAGTCGATGTGTTGCCGCGCGTCCACGGTACGGGATTGTTCCAACGTGGCGAGACCCAAGTGTTGACCGTCGCGACGCTCGGCACACCACGCGACTCGCAAGAGCTTGACGGACTCGCGCCAGAAGAGAATAAACGCTATTTGCATCACTACAACTTCCCGCCTTTCAGCACCGGCGAAACATGGTTCTTGCGCGGGCCGAAACGCCGCGAAATTGGGCACGGTGCATTGGCCGAAACCGCCCTGCGCAGCATGATTCCAGACGAGAAAGATTTCCCCTATACGATTCGCCTCGTCAGTGAAGTGCTCAGTTCTAACGGCAGCACATCGATGGCGAGTGTATGCGGCAGCACCCTCGCGTTGATGGACGCCGGTGTGCCGATTGTGCGACCGGTCGCCGGGATAGCGATGGGACTCATCTCAGATGATGACCAAGTCGCTATCCTGACGGATATTCAGGGCATGGAAGATCATCTCGGCGATATGGATTTCAAAGTCGCTGGGACGAGTGAAGGTATCACGGCGTTGCAGATGGACATCAAAATTGCAGGCCTGTCGCCCGAAGTCATGGCGCAAGCGTTATCACAAGCACGCGATGCGCGGATGCAAATTCTCGAAGTCATCACCAATACGATCCCCAAACCGCGCGAACAGTTGAAAGATTATGCCCCACGCATGACGACGCTCAAAATCGACCCGCAGAAAATTGGCGCGGTCATCGGGCCGGGCGGCAAAATTGTGCGCAGCATTCAAGAACGTACCGGCGTCACCGTCGATATTCAGGAAGATGGCACCGTCTTCGTCGCGGGTTCCGACGGCCCGTCGGTGGAAATCGCCGTCGAAGAAATTCGCAGCCTGACGGAAGACCCCGAAGTCGGGCGTATTTACACCGGCAAGGTCACACGAATCGAACCGTTCGGCGCATTTGTTGAATTTCTACCGGGTCGCGATGGCATGGTGCATATCTCGCAGCTCGCCGATTATCGTGTCAGCTCAGTAGAAGATGAAGTCAGCATCGGGGACGAAATCATGGTGATGGTCACCAATATCGAACATGATGGCAAAGTGCGCCTCAGCCGACAAGCTGTCCTCGAAGGATGGTCGGCGGAAGAAGCGCGTCAACATGACCGCCCCACCGGTGGTGGCGGGCGCGGGCGCGGCGAACGACGCGGGAACGACCGGCGCGGCGGCAATCGTGGCGGTAGCCGACGCGGGAACGACCGGCGCGGCGGCAATCGTGGCGGCAATCGCAACATGTAAACAACTTGCCTATCCAATCATCAACCCAGTGCGTGACGGGATTTCTGTCACGCGCTTTTCATTTTGAGCGAACCGGTTACAATAAGAGATAGCACAAACCACACCTGCGAACACATTTGGAGGCTCGGCCGATGTCCGATTATCCACCACAGGTTTCATCTCCACCATGGAGTGTGACGACAAAACGTATGGTGTCACTGATTGCGGCTGGCTTGGCCGGGCTAGCATTGATTCGCCTCGACGACATTTTGCCGCTCATTTTAATCGCCATGATTTTGTCCTTTCTCTTGAACCCCGTCGCCGTCTTCATTGATGAACGCATTCTCGTGGTCGGGCGTTTGCGACGACGGCGCACACACGGCATCGCCGTCGCATTGACGATATTCGGCGCATTGTTCATTTTCATCGTGATTTTGCTGATTCTGATTCCGATTTTGATCACCCAATTGCAAGATTTCGGCAACAGTTTGCCGGGCATCATCGAAGATAGCCAAGAATTTTTGCAACGCGAATTGAGCAAACCCCTGACATTTCGTGGCGAGCCGTTACTCATCAACGATGAAGAAATCATTTTGTGGGATCGCTTGTTGGAAGCGCTCGGCGTTTCGCAAGAAGAAGGCGGCAATCTCGTCAATCTCGACAATTTTGATTTTCTCGGCATCGCACGACAAATCTTGACTTCGGTCGGTTCATTCTCTGGCACGGCTGTCGGCATTTTTGGCAGCGCCGTCAGCAATCTCATCAATTTCATCTTACTGTTGTCGATGATGGCATACTTGATGTCGGACGGGCGCAATATCATTCGCAAAGGTGTTGAACTCACGCCGCCCGATTATCGCAATGATGTCGAGCGGCTATTGTACGAATTGGCAAGCGTGTGGAATGCGTACTTACGCGGGCAATTATTGCAAAGTACGCTTGTGGGCATCATCGTCTTCATCGCGGCGACCGCTCTCGGTCTACCGAACGCGCCGATTCTCGGTTTGCTGTCGGGCATCGGCGAATTCATCCCCAACATCGGCGCCTTCATCGCACTTGTCCCCGCCGTGATTCTTGCGCTATTCGCAGAAACATCGAATATCGGTCTCAGCGGCCCGGCTTTTGCCCTCGTCGTCGCCGTGATATGGACATTGTTTATTCAGCAATTCAGCGGTCTCGTCTTGCAACCGCGCATCATGGGGGACAGCCTCAATCTACATCCGCTCGTCATTATCATCGCCGTGATTGCAGGCGCGAGCATCGCCGGGGCATTCGGCGTCATCCTCGCCGCGCCGATGGCCGCCAGCATCCGCGTGCTTGCCGATTACACTTATGGCAAGCTCATGGACATCGACCCCTTCCCCGCCTACGAACTCGAACAAAAGCGACAGAAAAAACCGGGACGCTTGTCGCCGAGACGAGTTTTCGGACTCGTCAACATTGTGCTGCCGCGTCGCAAGCATATAGAACTTCAACAGTCACCGTCAGAAATCGAGTCGGAGACCGCGAGCAGCGAAGTGAACTGAACGCGAATATACACACAACCATTGAGAGAATAACGATGACCGACGATATTCCAACGACAACACTTGCCGAAACCGAAAATTATGTCGCTTGGCTTTCTGAAGAGCCGGACGGCGAAGATGTTTATCACATCGAACTCGGCAGCGTGACGCTACATTTCTTCCGCGAAGAATGGGATGAATTGTTGGCGCTCATCAAAATGGCCGAGAAAAAATCGTAATCCTCATAGCCTCATGAACGATACAACCCCCCACGATAGACAGCCATTTATCGAAGCGATGGTGAAACATCTGCCGCCGAGCGCCGCGACATTGCATCTGCTCGATGTCGGCGGTTATGCGGGCGACATTCTCAAGCAGCATCGCGCCGACCTCAATGTGAGCACGGTCACAGCGTCACCGGAACGATGGCAACTGACCGATGATTCGCTTGATGCCGTCGTCGCTTTCGACTATACGATGACGGATGTGTTGCTGTCCGCGACACACGCCGCGCTGCGTCCCGGTGGGCGCTTAACGATTGTGCTTCCTGCAGCGACTCCGGACTCGCGTTATGTCGAGATGCTTGAGGCCACCGGCTATGTTCGCATTCTCGTCGAACCAGCTCTGCCGGATGGAAGCGGTGTGCTGATACGCGGCGAAAAGCCGCACACAACAGCCGACACCATCGCCCGCGTTGAACAAGTCGCGCAGCGCGATGATAATACCGATGACCTCGACTCCTATCGTGGACGTTATGTCCATCTCCTCGTCGTGCAAACCCCCAACAAACCGGCATGGGCGCTGCAACCCGACGAAACCATCACATGGGAGGCGCTCGCCATCACATCGGCTGAAGCGCCGCTTTTGCTCGCCTTCAGCAGCTTGCCACGCGCCGTCAACTTCATGCAGCAGGCGATTGTCGCAGGCACCATGCAGGGCATCAACAAAATGCCGAAGTTCAAACGTGAAGTCGTGCAGAGTTGGACGCACTCGGTCATCCTCAATCCTGCGCCCGACATCCTCGACGACCACAGCATTCAGATGCTGCCGATTGACCCCGACACCGCCGAAGCGCCGGACGAATAATCGTGCCATTCACACTTGCAGACATCGACTTCCTCGCGTCAGATGTGGGGCGACAATTGCTCAATCGTCTCGCCGATGAAGACTTGTCGGATGCGTACACATTATCGTTGCTGACGAGGCTGCGCAAAAGCGTCTCGCCACAACAGGCCGGTGTACTCCTCGAAACAGCCCGTCTGCGACAAAAAGCGGTCGATAAATTCGGCGACGATGCGGCACAGATGTTGTTCACACGCGATGGACTAGAACAGGCGAGTGACCCACTCGTGCGACATTATCGCAGTCAAGCGATGCGAGGATTACAAGTTGTCGATGCTTGTTGCGGAATCGGCGCGGATTCGCTGGCGATGGCGCGGGCGGGCGCTGCTGTGACCGGCCTCGACATCGACCCGGTGCGCATTGCTATCGCGCAGTATAATGCGACAGCGCTCAACACGAATGTGTCCTTTGCAGTCGCCGATGTGCGCGAGACCATGCCCGCCGCGGATAGGATTTTCTTCGACCCGGCACGACGAACAACCGATGGCCGCCGCATTCATGATATTGAGCGTTATCAACCGCCGTTGTCGCTCTTGCGGGAATGGCATGTCCCCGTGATTGCCAAACTATCGCCCGGCATCAACCTTGAACACCTCGCGAATTATCATGCCGGTCTTGAATTCATCTCGGTTCATGGTGCGTTGAAAGAAGCGGTCTTGTGGCGCGGCACAGACTTCACCGGCACGAAGGCGACCCTCTTAACCGGCGATGGTGTGCATCATTGGCAGGCAGATCGACCGACATACGTCGAAACCACCGCGCCGCGTGCGTGGTTGGTTGAACCCGACCCCGCTATATTACGCGCCGGTCTCGTGCAAGATGTCGCCGCCGTCCATCACGGCACATTGCTCGACGAAACGATTGCCTACTTCACGACGGATACACAACCGGACTCGGTGTGGCTGCGTACATGGCAAATTCTCGATTGGATGCCATTCAATCTCAAAAAATTACGCGCCTATCTGCGCCATCACAACATCGGGCACGTCACCATCAAAAAGCGTGGCTTCGCGATGATGCCGGACGAGTTGATCCCGAAACTCAAACTCAAAGGCAGCGAGTCGCGAACACTCGTCACGACACGTCATCACGGGCAGCCGATTGTGATTGTTTGCTGCGACGCCACAATCTCATAATATGAATCAGATATGACAAAACCACAGCAGACCACTCCCTCGTTGCCGGGTGTGCAACATGATACAATATCGCCAAACTGAATTAGACATCGTTCACAAATCAAAGGAGTAGCACCATGTTACCTCCCTTCAAGAATGAGGCGCTGACCGATTTCTCGCAGCCGGAGAATGTGGCTGCGTTTCAAGCAGCGTTGGACAGCGTGAAAAACAAACTCGGCAAAACGTATCCTCTCGTCATCAATGGCGAAGAGATTTTACTAGACGATACCTTTGAGTCGGTCAATCCATCTCGTCCTAACGAAGTCATCGGCTATTTTGCCAACGGCAGCGCAGCACACGTTGACCGCGCTGTTGAAGCGGCTACCGAAGCCTTCAAGTCGTGGCAATACACATCACCGCAAGAACGGACGGACATCATCCTCAAAGTCGCGGCGAAACTGCGCGAACGCAAGCACGAATTCAGCGCGTTGATGGTGCTCGAAGTCGGCAAGAGTTGGGTCGAAGCCGATGCCGACACCGCCGAAGCGATTGACTTCCTCGAATATTACGCGCGGCAAAATCTGCGGATTGCCGATAGCAGCGATCAACTGGCCGACTATGAACCTGAAGACAATCGATTGGTGTATATTCCGTTAGGTGTCGGCGCGATTATCCCACCGTGGAATTTTCCGGTCGCCATCCCAACCGGTATGCTGAGTGCATCGCTCGTCACCGGCAACACGGTGGTCTTCAAACCGGCCGAGCAAAGCCCGACTTGTGGTTATTGGATTGCGGAATTGATGTGGGAGTGCGGCATCCCGCGCGATGCCCTCAACTTCCTCACCGGGCCGGGTGAAGTCGTCGGCGCACGCATGGTCGAGCATCCGCAAACGCGGTTTGTCTCATTCACCGGCTCGCGTGAAGTCGGCGTGCAGATTTACGAAACAGCCTCGAAAGTGCAACCGGGACAAAAATGGCTCAAGCGTGCTATCCTCGAAATGGGCGGCAAAGATGCCGTCGTCGTCGACGAAACCGCCGATATCGATAACGCCGTAGACGGCATTCTCAAGAGCGCTTTTGGCTTTCAAGGGCAGAAATGTTCCGCCGGATCGCGTGCAATTATCGTCGCTTCGGTGTATGACACAATTGCTGAAAAACTCGTCGCCGCAGCGCAAAATTTACGAGTTGACGCACCCGACAAGGGTCTCGATGTGTATATGGGGCCGGTTATCGACGCCGACGCCAAAAAGAAAATCACCGATTATATTGCGATTGGCCGCAATGAGGGCGAGTTGCTGCTTGGCGGCAACACCATAGACACCGACACGGGCGGCTACTTCATCGCGCCGACAATATTCTCGAATGTGCCGGGCGATGCTCGCATCGCAAAAGAAGAAATTTTCGGCCCGGTGTTGAGCCTCGTGCGTGCAAAAGACTTCGATGAGGCGCTCGAAATTGCCAACAGCACCGAATACGGCCTGACGGGTTCGGTCTATAGTTCGGACGCTGACCGCCTCGACCGGGCCGCGCGAGAATTTTATGTCGGCAATCTGTATTTCAATCGTCCGTGTACCGGCGCGTTGGTCGGCATCCACCCATTCGGCGGCTTCAATATGAGTGGGACAGACAGCAAAGCCGGCGGCCCGGATTATCTGCTGCTGTATACACAAGCCAAAAGCATCGCACTGCGGCGCTGAGCGATACAATAGGGTTCGCCATGTATCTTGAAATAATTTATAATGACGGTTGTGCAGTAGATTGACAGAATTGTTGTCATGTAGGCACGTTTCAATAAAGAACAACAAAAAGCGTCAACGCGAAGGCGCCAAGAAGCAAAACGCAAAGCACGCTTTGGAGAGCATTCGCTGTGTCCTCTGCGTCTCTGTGTTAAATCGTTTCGTTTTGCTCGCTTGATGTCTACATGCTGACTAGTTACATTGCCATATAGGGGAAGAACATGGCGAATCCAAAAGAACCGAGACGGCAAGAGGTGTTGACGTGGGAAGATGTCGATAAGTTGGTGGATGTTCTCTTGCCGCAATTGCGCAGTGCCGGGCCATTTGACGCGATGGTGATGATTACACGCGGCGGTATTGTGCCGGGCGGCTTGTTGGCGGAAGCGTTGGACATTAAGCATCTGCTGACGGCTGCCGTCGACTTCCCGGCCAAAGAAGAAGCCGGGTTGATGGCGTGGCCGACCTTTTTACAATTTCCCGGCGCCGAGTTATTAGAGGGGCGGCGCGCACTCGTCGTCGATGATGTGTGGGGAAGCGGGCGCACAAGCACGGCTGTTGTCGAGAGAGTGCGTGCAGCAACAGACGAAGCCTATACATGCGTCTTTCATTTCAATCCATATCGCTCGTTATTTTCTAAACATGAACCGGATTTTTATGGCGCAATAACGGACGCCTACATTGTTTATCCGTGGGAAACGGATCGCGGCGTCTATGGCATCGGCCTTCGTTCACCCGAAATAAACTGATTATTAACAAATGTTGTGAGGTTGTCTCAATTTCTGTTATAATGAGGTGAGCGTTTTTGTTGAAAGCATGCAGTAGTCAGGTATTTTGGCGTAGGAAGATTCATACGGTCTCAAAACGATACTCTATCTTGTAGGGCTATCTCGCAGGGATATACTTGATATATCTGTTAAAGATATGTCTGCGAATATGTCACATCGATTCTTGATTCTTGGATTGCTGGCGGAACGCCCAATGTCTGGTTATGATATGAAAAAGCGTGTTTCCGCTTCGCTTAGTACAGTGACCAGCGCCAGTTATGGGACGTTGTACCCGACACTTCACAAATTACTGTCGGAAGGTCAGGTCAAAGTGCAAGAAATCCAGCAAGAGGGTCGGCCAATTAAGAAGGTATACCAAATTACCGAGAAGGGACGCCTTTCATTAAAAGATTGGTTGCTCAAGCCGCCCGCAAACGATCAGGTTCGTCGTGAATTTCTGCTCAAGCTCTATCTTGGTAAAGACTTAAAACAAGAAGACGTATTGAAGCTCCTCGCAAACCGCCGGGACGAAACACGCGCCAAACTCAAATTGCTGAAGGCTGAACGCAAACGCTGTAAAGACAAACAGCAAACATGGGTCATGGAGTATGCACTCGCGTTGTGTAAGGCGGAAATGGATTGGCTCAATCAGGTTGAAGCACAGGTTGCCGTCGTCTAGGTTACTCACCAATTCCCCTGTTTGTCTGCATTCTTGCAATGCTAATTTTGTTTATTTTGTCTCACTCGTGAGGCTTGTTTTCGTTTCGTTTAAGGTAGGGAGTTAATGAGCGGCCACAGTCCGGATGAAGGTCAAGACCCAAACTTCGACTCCGAGTTCGAAGAATTATTAGACTCATCATTTAATTATACCCCGCCACGTCGAGGTGAAATTCGCAACGCCATCATCCTCCAAATCGACGAGCGCGAGATCATTGTCGATATGGGCGCCAAACAGGATGGTATCGTGCCGTCTTCAGACATCCAACGCCTTGACCAAAGTGTGCTCGACAGCCTTGAAGTTGGCGCCGAGGTGCCGGTTTATGTGATGCAGCCACGCGACCAAGACGACAATCTCATCGTCTCAATCAATATGGGCTTCCAACAATACGATTGGGATAGAGCGCGTGAATTGTTGGGCAGCGACGATGTGGTCACGGTCGTCGTCACTGGGCACAATCGTGGGGGGATTTTAGTCAAGTGGAATCGACTTGAAGGGTTTATCCCCAGTTCACATTTAGTCTCTATGGGTGGTGACCAGCGCGATTCGTGGGATCAGCTCCGCGATCAAGAATTGGTCGTCAAAGTCATTGAAGTCGACCAAGACCGCCGTCGTTTGATCTTCAGCGAACGCGAAGCGCAAAAAGAATGGCGTGCGCAACAAAAAGCACGCTTATTGGCCGAATTGCACGAAGGCGATGTCATCAGCGGCAAAGTCACCGGCTTGCGCGATTTTGGTGCATTTGTCAATCTTGGCGGTGCCGATGGGCTGATTCACGTCAGCGAACTCGCGTGGCATCGTGTTGACCATCCTAGAGATGTTCTCAGCGTCGGCGAAGAAATTGATGTCTATGTCCTCAATCTCGACCGCGAGACCAATCGCATCGCCCTCAGCCGCAAGCGCTTACTCAACGATCCATGGGAAGACGCCGACGAACGCTATCATGAAGGGCAGCTTGTCGAAGGCACCGTCACGAATGTGGTGGACTTCGGCGCGTTCGTCGCCCTCGACAACGGGCTTGAGGGTTTGCTGCATTTGAGTGAGATGGGCGACGGGTCACTCAAAGAACCGCATTCGTATGTCAAAAAAGGCGACCGCCTCAGCTTGCGCATTAGCCGGCTGGAGCCAGAAAAACGGCGCGTCGGCTTTACACAACGTTGGGGTACTGAATTGCCGGAGTCGATGCAGGGGCTTCAAAAGGACAGCGAGCCATCGAGCACAGAGGAGACGAGCGCCGAACTTGAGAGCGATACATCGGTCGAGGCTGGCGAGTCCCCTGCTGCTGATGAAGACGCGCTCGTCGACGCGGTGACAACCCATGATGACGAGGAAACATCGCAAACAACGGATGACGCGATAGACGATTCGTCATCAGACGATTCGCCATCAGAGGAAGCAACTGACGAAGCCAACGCCGAATAAATATTGAACCGCAGACATTGCAATATCTAGCGGCGTAATGGACAACACCCGTTTGCAAGCCTAGCGACGGGTGTTTTTTATCACGATCATTTGTGAAATAATTCCTGATCGCTGGTTGACAAACATATTTCTAACGAGTATAATGTCGCGCGATCTTACGAGAGGGGAAGCGCACCACCTCAATCGGGGAAAGCGCAAGAAAACAATTCGTTGGATTTCTCGTCGATAAACCGAAGATTTCCTCTAGCGGCCTGCTCCGGGCTTGCCTTGTTATTGTTTACCTCCCAACAGATCAAAAAATCTTACCCACGGGGGTGTTAACAAATGCAAACGCAAAGTGTATTGGAGAGTCTGCCAGACGATATGGATTTCGCCACGCTGCTTGAAGCGTCGCTTGCCGACAGCTTGCCATCGCGTGGCGACATTGTCACTGGCACCGTCATGGCAATCGACAGTTATGGGTTGATTGTCGATATTGGTTGGAAGCGTGACGGCATCGTGCCGCGTAAAGACCTTGAACGCTTACAAGTTGACATTAGTGAATTTGAAAACGGTCGCGAAATTGATGTGATGGTCATCCGGCTGGAAGATTCCGAAGGCAATCTCATTCTGTCAGTTTCGCAGGCGCGGCAAGTCGAAGATTGGAAGAATGCCGAAGCGTTGATGAATGCCGGTGAATTGTGGACGGGCACCGTCATTGAAGCCAATCGCGGCGGCTTGATTGTGCCGTTTGGGAACTTACGCGGCTTCATCCCGGCCAGCCATGTGGCTGATTTACCGCGCGGTTTGAACGACGAAGACCGCCAGCGCGAAATGAGCAAACTTGTCGGCCAAGATGTGACCGTCAAAATCATCGAGGTCAATCGCAAACGACGCCGCTTGGTTTTGAGCCAACGCGATGCGCAACGCGGCAATCGCGAAGCTCGCAAACAAGTCTTGCTGGATGAATTGAACGAAGGCGATGTCACAAACGGCGTGGTCAGCGGCTTGCGCGATTTCGGCGCTTTTGTCGATCTTGGCGGTGCAGACGGTCTGATTCATATCTCTGAACTGGCGTGGCATCGCGTCGAGCATCCGAAAGAAATTCTCAGTGTCGGCGATGAGGTTGATGTTTATGTGCTGCGCCTCGACAACGAAGGCAAGCGCATTGGGCTGAGCCTCAAACGATTGCAAGAAAACCCATGGACACTAATCGATGAGATTTATCATGTTGGTCAGCTTGTCGAGGGGGTCATTTCACGCATCGCCGATTTTGGCGTTTTCATCAGCCTCGAACCGGGAATTGAAGCCCTGCTCCACTCTAGCCAAATCGATAATGAAATCGCGCCGAATATGCGCGAAGGCCAACGCATTTTGACGCGCATCATCAGCATCGAAGCCGACAAGCAGCGTCTCGGCCTGAGCCTCAAAGAAGTCACCTTTGAAGAATACAATCCGTGGTTTGAAACCCAAGAAGCGGATGCCGTTGTGTTGTACAGCGAAGATGAACTGGCTGAAGCCGAAACAACCCACGACGAAGATGCAGATGCTGGCGCTGTGGTCACCGATTCGGTACAATCGGACGAGTTGGCCGAAACTGCTGAAGCGAGCGCTGGCGAGTAGGTTTCGCGTACAACACAATCCCTGACAAGAAAGGGGGTGAGAGCGACCCGATGACCAAAGTTGTTTTGAAACCAAACGAAACGCAAGAGCAATTACTGCGTCGATTTCGTAAGCGTGTCACCAATAATGGCGTGTTGAGCACGGTTCGGCGTAAGCGTTGGTATATCTCAAAGAGTGAGTTGCGCCGTATCGAAAAGAAAAAAGCGATACGCCGCTCACGTCGTCGGCAACGCAAGGCACAGCAACGTTAAGTTGCCTGCGAGCATAATGTGGTAAACTGGAAAAAATCGTCATGTATTCACCGCTGTCATTATCAAGTGGCAGCGGATTATTGTTTTATCTAGTTCTGGGAAAGGATATATGGGAAAGAAAGAAGAAAAGTTCGAAGTCGAAGGGACCGTCGTTGAGGCTTTGCCCAACACACAATTTTTAGTCGAGTTAGACAACGGCCAAAAGATTCTTGCATATCTGTCGGGCAAGATGCGGAAATATTATATTCGCATTTTGTTGGGAGACCGTGTCAAAGTTGAAATGACTCCATACGACATGACACGCGGTCGCATTGTCTACCGCCACAAAGACAGCCGGCGCAGCAGCCAAAGCGCCCCCGAATAATGGTCTAACGTCCGTCATCGAAAGGAAGAAGCTCGCGAAATAAAGATGGGTGCGGGCTTTTTTAGTTCGTCAATGCGCAAGATAAACCATCACCTATTGCTGCCGACGCTGCTGCTTTTGATCTTTTGGGGGAGCCGGCTGCCGGCTTTAGATGCGCTGCCGCTGCATAATGATGAAGGATTGCATCTTTTCCGCGCCATTCAAGTATGGGACTTGCACCCGTTCTGGCAGATAGACGACGGAAAAATCATCAATCACTGGCTGATTGCCTTCTTCATGCCACAAAATGCACCCGTATTCAGCGGTCGTATCGCCACAATTTTCACGGGGATGCTTGGCCTCGCGGCGAGTTATGCCATTGCTCAGCGCGACTTCGATTTGCGGGCAGCGCTGCTAGCATCCGGTTTATGGCTAACATCGCCCTATCTATTCTTTTATGAACGCCTCGCGCTGAGCGACGCGCAAGCTGGCGCGTGGGTGATGGTCACGATTTGGGCAGCACTGCGGTTAGCTCGGCATAACAGAACGCGAGACGCTATGCTAACGGGCGTCGTGCTTGGCCTCGCGGCGCTTTTCAAACTCACGGCGGCGCCATTCATCCTCAGCGTCGCTGTCATCATCTTGCTTATCGGCAACACCGATTTACGACAACGCCTCACAGACATGCTCGCCATCGGCGCGATTGTCATGCTGTTGTTCAGCATCCCGGTGGCGTATTTAGCGCTTCGTGGAACGGGATTGTTTGACATTGCATTGGCGTGGATTAATCCGAGTGGCAGTTCGTCGGAGAGTCTGGCGCTGACAGCGAATCTCGAACGCATGGCGGCACAATTATTTGATTTTGGCAATCCACTACCCCATATCATCATGCTGACTGGGTTAGCATTACTCATCATCACCGGACGAAACGGGCGAATGTTGCTGCTCGCCGTGGCGTTGCCCGTGCTCGCGATTGTCACACTCGGCAGCGAGGTCATGCCGCGTCATTACGTCGTCGCTTTGCCGTTCATGTTCACGCTAGCCGGCGTCGGCCTGAGCGCAGGAATGCAAAAAATCAACGCTTCTCGCTGGCAAGCCATCATCACCGGCATCATCTTGTTCGCACTCGTGAGCGTCTTCGTACCGTTTATGCGCACGGCATTTCAACAACCGGCCAACTTGAAGCTCCCCTTGCTGGTGCGGCAGCAATATGTGACCGAACACAGCGCCGGTTTTGGCTTGCGCGAAGCCGTTGCAGCCTTACCACAAGTCGTCACATTGCCGGACACGCCCATCATCGGCAGTATGACTCGTGATAGCTGTCGGCGGGCGAATTTCTACGCTGAGACGGGGCTTGTATTACAATGTGTGAATGCGCCGGGAAGCGATGAAATCATGCGCCAACTAGAAGACAACGGCGTTGTTTATGTGCTCGTCGAAGAAACGCCGGGTATCGGCGCGGATGTCACGACGTTCAACGCCCGCGCTTTACGCATCGCCGCTTATCCCAGACCGGGCGAGACAATCGACTCGGCGTCCGTCACATTGTGGTTGCTCGAAAAAGCGCCGTGATGTTGCCCGACCTCCACTCGATGGCCGAATGCGACGCTGTTGTCGAGCCAGCGCAACCACGTCGGGCGCAACATGTATAGACCACTCGCGGCGATTTGTTGGTCGAACAACGCGGGCAAGTCAAACTTCGTGTGATACAACGCGAGGATTTTGTCGCGTAGCGCAGCATCGGCGACTACTTGCGCCGCGCCCTCAATTTGCAGGCCGCGTATTTGCTTCCACTGCCACACCGCCGGATAGATTGACGCCGCCACTTGTGGATGTGCCGACACATTGCGGCTGTGTTCGCTGTTCTGCGATGATAACCAGTAAAAATCGAAATCCGCGTCCGACACAAAAAATAGCGGCGCAGATTGTACATGTCCATCAAGTGTGACGGTCGCCAACACGAGTGTCGATTGCGCTTCGACAAATGCCTGCATCTTGAAATACACATCCGGTGGGCACTGCTCACGAATTGTCATCGAGTTTATCTTTCTTCATCCCAAGCCATTCAAAATAAAGATCGTTCTTGATGCCGATACGCGCTAAGGCACGCCCGACTGTACCGTTGACAAGATCATCGACAGATTGCGGGTGGCTGTAAAATGCGGGCACCGGCGGCATGATGACCGCCCCACTCTCGGCGGCGAGGCTCATCAGCCGGATGTGCCCACGATGCAACGGAGTCTCGCGCACGAGCAGGATGACCGGGCGCCCCTCTTTGAGTTGTACGTCGGCGGCGCGGGCGAGCAAATCAGCATCGAAACTGTTGGCAATCGCCGAAAGCGTCTTGATGCTGCACGGCGCGATGATCATGCCAAGAGTCTCAAATGACCCACTTGCGATACTCGCGCCGATGTTGCCGGGTGTATGCACAACGTCGGCGAGCGCTTCAACAGCACGCGGCGACCAATTCGTCTCTTGCGTAATCGTCGCCCGCGCCGCGCCACTCATCACGAGATGCGTCTCGATGTCGTCGCTCTGCTTGAGTGTTTCGAGCAAGCGAATGCCATAAATCACACCCGACGCCCCCGAAATGCCGATGATGAGACGATCAGTCATGAGGCGCTGCTTTCTAATCGGACGATTTTATACGATGGTGTCTCATATACACTCGACAATGCTGTTGGTGTCGAGCGAAACAACACCGCATAATCGATTCGGTAAGTTTCATGCAACATCAACAGCCGCGTATCATCGATATGATGATATTGCTCGACCATTTCATCTTGCGCAGCAAAACCAAGCGACTGCGGTTCGCCGTAGGCATCGAAGAGGCGCTGCTGCCACGCGACCATTGCGGCATCACTAAAGACAAACGATTTGAAATCGACGAGTATCGGGCGCTCAGCGAGATAACGAAACGCGCCCCAATCCGGCGGTGTCAGAAATACCGCGTCCTCCGATGTATTCAGGCGGGCAAACGCCGCTACATCTTGTATTTCGCCTTCAAGGTCGGCTAGCGTGATCTGCGGCACAGGATCGCGCAATGAATTGCCGACGATTATCAGAACGAATCCCGTAACACTCAACAGCGTCAACCATGACAAGCGAACAAAACGTTGCTTCATGATGCGCTGCGCTTGATAACGGCGTTCGAGATGACGACCTGCATACCCCGCAAGCAGCAAGAACAGCAGCCAATAGACGACCGACAACATCCGAAAAATTTGCGCCATGACGACAATCCGCACCGGAATCAACTCGACGAACACATACCCGGCGACGCACATTGACAAAATGCTGCTGATAAGCAGCGCGATGATATTCGATTGATAACGCTTGTCATACATCTCGCGACGATGCCAACGCCACGCCGCGAAGCCGACAATCAGGGCGATGACGAACGGCACAAATCCCCACGGATTGAACAATGACGGCACATAATGATGCGGATTGCGGAAATAAGCGAGGATGTTGATAAATTGCTCATCGGGGATGCGTTCAAGGCCGCGTACTTGAAACCACCATACACCCATGACAATCGCAAGCGGCAACGCAGCGATGAACAAGCGAAGCAGTATACGGCGTTGAAAAAGTGTGCCGTCGTATACCGCATGGAATACAAATGCCAGCAAAATCACACCGCCGCCTTCGAGACCTAACAACGGGTGTAACATTGCGGCGGTTGCAGCCAACAACGCACTCAGCACAATCTTACGGCGTAGCAGCGCCCAAATTGCCAGCAGAACCAATGGCGTGGCATTGACCGCCGGTGTCAAATGGCTTTTGATGAGCAACGCGGCGCTACCGGGTGCGTGTGCCGGTATCGTCAACACGAAAACCATCGCGATGAAGGCCGCAGCGCGTGATTTGAATAGGTCGTGAGCGGCGAGTCCACTGACCCCTGCAAGCGCGACGTGGACGAGGACGGTCAGCACGAAGAAAACAATTTCCACCGACGCCCATCGCGCCAAAAAAGCGATGAAGGCCGCGAAAAATAGACGCGGGTTAAATGCAGCGCTTGCGCTTAAGAAGAAGTCGCCCGGCAGATAAGTCGGGTCAATCGCCCGCAAGACAATCGGCAATTCTTCGATTTGGTCACCGACGCCGAATTGATAGCCGACAACACCGGCCAACAAACCAGCGGCCAGCGCGAAGAGCGCGATTTGCAATTGCGCCAATCGAGTGCCCGTCATGACCCACGCAAAACGCGGCGTGTGTGCAAAAGTGGCGTGACTCATTTTTCGCCTCGATGCACAGCCATCGTGCCGAACATGAGCCGCGTAAAAGTGACATTCCGCACACCTGCATCGCGCATCATCGTCGCGAGTTCATCGGCTGTTTTGAATTTCTGCGTCGATTCGGGCAGATAACGGTAAGCGTCTGCGCCTTCTTTGCCGCTTATCAAACGCCCCAACATCGGCACGATGTACTTGAGATGAATCATGATGAATGGCCGCAGCAAATTATTCGGCGGCGGTGTGCTGTCGAGAACGACAATGCGCCCGCCCGGTTTGAGGACGCGCAGTTGTTCGGCAAATGTACGCGAGATGTCGATGACGTTGCGGACGAGATAACCGGACGTGACCGCATCGAATGTGTTGTTCGCAAATGGCAGATGCAACGCATCGGCCCCTGCCCACATCATGCGAGCGCTGCCCGGTCGCGCTTTACCGACCATCATCATCGGCAGCGAAAAGTCTGCCCCGACAACCTCAAGGTCGGGGATCATCTTTTGTGCTTCCAGCGCAATATCCCCCGTACCGGTCGCAAGGTCGAGCAATTTGTCACCCGGCTGCAATTCGGCTTGCTGCACAACAAAACGCCGCCAACGCATATCTTGCCCGCCGGTCATCAAGGTGTTCATCAGGTTATAACGCCCGGCGATGCGCCCAAACATATCTTGCACATAATGCGCACGTTCTTCACCGTGTAAATGCGCCATCGCAATCGCTTCTCTCAGATCAACAAAGCGACGAATGTGCCGACGAATAACGTGACGGCGATGTACGAATTCACATTGAAGAAGGCAACACCGAGCTTCGACAAGTCGTCGGGTTTGACGAGGCTATTCTCATAGATGAGCAACCCCATCACAATCACGAGCGCAATCCAATACGGCCACGTTAAAGGCACGACCAATCCGAGTAAAATCAGCAGTATCGCCGTCAAGACGTGATTGAGTTTCGTCACAAAAAGCGCACTCGCGATGCCATAACGACTCGGCCATGAGTACAGCCCTTCTTGTCGGTCGTGTTCGACATCCTGACAAGCATAAATCAAATCGAAACCCGCAATCCAGAATGTAACCGCGAACAACAACAACCACGCCGGTAAATCATCGGCAGTGAAGGCGCTGCCCGTCACCGCAATCCAACCGCCCATCGGCGCAAGTGCATCGGTGAAGCCGAGTACCCAATGCGCAAAAACCGTGAAGCGCTTCGTATATGAATACCCCAGCAAAAACACCACTGCGCCGGGAAACAAAATCAACGTCAATGTATTCAACATCGCCGCCGAAAACGCTAGGGTGCCCAACGACAACGCCGCAAAAAACGCAATCGTGCGCGGGCTAATCGCGCCGGTCACAGACGGGCGATTCTTCGTGCGCGGATTCGTCGCGTCGAAGCGACGGTCGGCCAAGCGATTGACGGCGAACGCCAACGTCCGCGCCGAAGCCATCGCGACCGTCACCCATAGAAATTGCCAAAATGTCGGCAAACCGCCCGCCGCGAGTACCATGCCGATATAAGCAAATGGCAGCGCAAAAATCGTATGCTCGAAGCGAATCAGGTCAAGAAAAGCGCGGGCTTTAGCCAGCACAGATTGATGCTGTGTCGTGTGTTGAGTCGCAATATCGGTCATTGTGATTTGAAAATACTCAAAGGAACATGCGCCGAAACAACCCAGTTGGGCAGATCGACAATTTCGCTAATTTTCAAGTCAACGGCGGTGCTGCACAAAATATACGCTTGACTCGGCGTCAGCCCATGATTGTCCGTCAACCATTCAATCATATAGCGGACGGCGTTTTTGGCATTCTCCATCAAATCCGGGCCGTGCGCCGTGGTGATATGATAGCCGGCGCTGTCGGTCACGGTCATCGGACTCGGTCGCTGCAATTGAAATTCTTTGATGTTTAAGTCTTTGCGCACATTGAAGCGCATCGTCACCGTCATCGGCGACTCAATCGCCGTACCACTGACTTCGCCTTGCCCCTGTGCGCTATGGCAATCGCCGGTCGAAAACAACGCGCCTTCGACAAATACCGGCAACCAAAATGTCGTGCCGACGACGAGATCGCGCACATCGAGGTTGCCGCCATTAGCTCGCGGCGGAATCGTGTCGAGTCGTCCGGCTTCTTTCGGCGCAACACCGACACAGCCGGGGAACGGTTCAAACGGCAGCACGATGTTGTTGACGCCGAAGTAGCATTGATCGCCATCAAGCCGCCAATGATGAATGTAGGGCGTGGTGAAGTCTTCGGCCAATAATCCAAAATTCGGGATATGCGCACTCCATCCCCATCCCTTGTGCTGCATATCGAGAATTTCGACCTCAAGCGCGTCGCCCGGTTGCGCACCGTTGATATAGATTGAACCGGTCAGCGCGTGAACTTTGCCAAAGTCGAGATTGAGCAAATCATCGTGCGTCCATTCCGGCGTAATCTGCCCGACAGGCTCCGCACATTCAATCACAACCGTATCGCCGGGATCAATCACTAAACGGGGCGCGACCGAATTGTCCCAAAATGGTTGCGTCACGCTGTCGTCAAGATAATGCTCTGCCATTCAAGTTCCTCTCTACTCAATACCATATTGCGACCACTTCTCATCGACGAGTTGCACGACCTCCGGCGACATGAATATCTCTTCCGGCCAGCCGCGTGGATGACCGTCATCGGCAATTTTCGCGGTCGCGTCAACAGCGATTTGCCCGCGCGGGACATCGTTGCCTCTATCGAAATGGTCAATTGGTTCGCCTTTGATGCGAATATCGCGTCGCCAATCGACATTGCCGAGTGTGCGCCACGCCACATCCGACAGATTGTTGACATCGACATCGGCATCCACCACGATGATATTGTAATCCGGGCAGACGCGCCAGAGACCATCGGCCGCTTCCTTCCAATTGTGCTGTCGCTTATCAACGGCGACAATCAACAACGTGTCGCGCAGCGCCGTCCACTTATCGCCAACAATGTTCGTGACACCCTCCGCATCGACCGGTTGTGATTGCGGGAATGGCTCGCGGTCGGGTTTGCGTGTGGCATCGATGCCAATCTTACCGCCATACGAATCCAATATCGCCGAATGGTCGAGTTGGTCAACCGGGCCATCAACAATCGTCACATCGCGCCGCCAATCGACATGTGCAATCAGCGCGTCGGCGACCTGTGCGTAATCGTGAATATCGACATCTTCATCGACAACGACAATCGCTTTCGCCAACATCATCAAGCCGAGACCCCACAACCCGTACATGATTTTTTGCGGATGGCCGGGAAAACGCTTCTTCGCTCGCACGAGGACGAGATTGTGGAAAACCCCCTCAGCAGGCATGTGATAGTCAATGATTTCGCCGAGAAATAATTTCATCAATGGCAAGAAGAGACGTTCGGTCGCCGCCCCCATCCACAAATCTTCCATTGGCGGCTTGCCAACAATCGTCGTCGGGTAGATAGCATCGCGCCGGTGGGTGATCGCCGTGACGTGCATCACCGGGAACAAATCTTGCGGCGTGTAAAAGCCGGTGTGATCGCCGAATGGCCCCTCCATGCGATGTTCGTTGGGGTCGAACCAGCCTTCGATGACGAAATCGGCATCGGCGGGCACTTCCAAATCTTGCGAGACGCACTTGACAAATTTGACCGGTTTGCCGCGCAACCACGACGCCAACAGATATTCGTCGATGCCGGGTGGCAGCGGCGCAGACGCACTCCACATCGCAGCCGGGTCGCCACCGAGCACAATCGCAACCGGAATTTTCGTCCGTCCACTTTTCTGCGCTGCGTCTTGATGTTCTTTGCCGCCTTTATGACGCTGCCAATGTAAACCGAGATGCTGCCCGTCATAAACTTGCACGCGATACATGCCGACATTGCGCAGACCCGACTCCGGGTCGCGGGTGATGACCTGCGTCATCGTGATGTATTTGCCCCCATCATGCGGCCAACATTGCAAAACCGGCAGCATGTTGACATCGGGATTGTCGGTGATGACGACGTCTTGAACTGCCGCGCTGCCGGTCATACTCGGCCCAATGCCGAGACTGCGCAGCACACCGAGCATCTCTCCGGCACGATTCATCATCGCGCCCATCCCCTTTGGCAATTTCGGGTCGATCACTTTCGCTAGGCGATGGTTGAGTTCTTCGAGGTTGTCAACACCGAGCGCCCACGCCATGCGACGCGGATTGCCGTAGAGATTGATGACGACCGGGAAGTCATGCCCCTCGACATTTTCGAATAACAGCGCTTTGTTTTTGTCGTGCGGCATTTTCGAGACCCGGTCGGTGATTTCCGTGATTTCGAGATGTGGGCTGACCGGCGTCGTGATGCGAATCAACTCCCCCGCTTGTTCAAGCCGGTTGATGAATTCCCACAAGCCTTTATAAGCCATGATATGCCCTCAAGTTTGTGTAGGGGTAATTATTCACCTATCCACGACCGGGTTTAGCAAGCTAAACCCCAACGAAAGGCGACTCCGTTGGGGCATAGCTTGCTATGCCCGTACTATCGGTAAAAATTGCCCATCTTGTGCGTATCATTGACGGCTTCAGTCGTAGCGGGCGAGGCAAGCCTCGCCCCTACAGACTGACTACTGCGAAACTCACGGATAGGTGAATAGATACGTGCAAGGTTCGCAGTTTCAATTTGTTCAAAATCTCACAAGCGAGATTGTAAACCATTTTACAGGCAAGATCAATTCGCGTGTGATACGATATAATAGGAGCGATTATCCAATAGAAGCGCAGTAGTTAAAAGCGAGTCAATAAGCGTATGTTCAACGTCAATCTCGAAAATCAAGTCGCGCTTGTGACTGGCGCCGGTCGTGGCATCGGCAGAGCCATCGCACAAGGACTTGCGGACTCAGGGGCGCGAATAGCCGTCAACGATATTGATGGCGACAGCGCCGTTGCCACAACAAACGCGCTCGCAACCGACTCGAAAACGTATGTCGCAGATGTCGGTAATGCCGAAGCCGTCCAACGTATGATTGAGACGATTGCCGACGAGATGGGACGCCTCGATATTGTCATCAACAACGCCGGTGTCGAGATCACCAATTCGATTCTCGACTTCTCGATAGAAGATTGGCAGCATACCCTCAACGTTAATTTGAGCGCCGCATTTTACACGAGTCAATACGCCGGGCGCATCATGCGCGAACAGGGCGCGGGCATCATCATCAATATCGCCTCCATCGCCGGGCACAACATCCCGATACGTCATCGGTCGGCGTATGTCGCGACGAAGGCCGGTCTCATCGGCTTCACCCGTGAATGTGCCCGCGAATTCGCTGAATATGGCATCCGAGTCAATGCGATTTGTCCCGGCGTTATCGAAACCGAGATGACGCGGCATCTGCGCAACAACCCGGCCCAAATGGAAAAATGGCTCGCCGACATCCCACAAAGGCGGCTTGGCCAACCCGAAGATGTGGTCGGGCTTGTGCTCTACCTGTGTTCGGACGCATCGCGGTATATCACCGGGCAAGCCATCAATGTCGATGGTGGAAAAGTGATGCTTTAATGTGAAAAAATACCATTGTTGATACTCAATTGTGAGAGAACATTATGACTTTACGTTTTCATGAGATTGCAGAAGCAAATCATCAAATCCTCAATCCGTTCACACAAATGAAACTGATGCTGCTTGGCGATATTTGCAACCTGCAAAGCGGTATGCGTCATCTTGATCTGGCGTGCGGCAAAGGCGAGATGTTGTGCCGGTGGTCACAGAAGTATGGCACCATCGGTCTCGGTGTAGACATCAGCGAAGTCTTTCTCGAAGCGGCCAAAGCACGCGCCTATGAATTGCATGTCTCGGGACGGGTACACTTCGTCCACGACGACGCCGCGCAGTACCCGCTTGAGCATCATGAATACGACATTGTAACTTGCATGGGCGCGACGTGGATTGGGGGCGGGCTGGTTGGCACGCTCGAATTGATGCGCACAGCGCTAAAAAAAGAACACGGGCTGCTTGTCGTCGGCGAGCCTTTTTGGAACGAGCCACCCCCCGAAGATTCATTCGCCGCCTTCGGTATTGAGCCGGACACGTTCACGAGTCTCGCGGGCACGCTCGACCGTTTTGAAGCTGCCGGGATGGAATTGATCGAGATGATCACCGCCGACTCCGACAGTTGGGATCGTTATGAAGCGAGTCAATGGATGACGGTTACCCGCTACCTCCAACAAAATCAATACGAACCGCAAGCCGACGAACTGCGGGCATGGATCGCGCAGAATCGCCGCACCTATCTCCAATATGGGCGTCGCTATATGGGATGGGGCGCGTTTGTGCTCCGGCTTGCGGATGAATAAGATCGACCTGCAACACGACGCCTTGACTCGGTACCTCGCGACTCTGTTGGCTGCATATTTTGAATTGCTGCCGGTTGGGCGAATCCTGCAATATCCGTTCATCATGCAAATTGACGACGCCATCTATCAGCCGGATATTCAAATCGTGCTGCGAACCAATCCGGCGGAGTTGAGCGACACGGCATTACGTGGCGCGGCTGATATTTGCATCGAAGTCGTCGCGCCGGAAAGCACAAAACGCGATCATGGCGATCTATTTGCCGCGTATGAACAAGCAGGTGTCGCTGAATATTGGATTGTCGATGGCCTGCGACACGAAAGCCGCTTTTATCGTCTCGGCGACAATGGGCGCTATGTGCGCGTCAGCGAAGAAGCCGACGGTCACTATAGGACGCCGCGTCTCGCGCAGTTTCGTCTCAACGTCTCCACTTTATGGGAAGCGCCTTTGCCCGGCCCCCTCGCCATCGGAGCGATGGTACGAGCGATGGTGCAGCGTGAGTCCAACAT
>RFIA01000221.1 GCA_003695675.1 Chloroflexota bacterium | reverse complement strand
GGCGCGAATGTTCTCAAGAATTGTGTCGAAGTCGCCCGGTTCACCGAGACCGGGATCAATCAACGCGAGTTCATCCCCGCCGTCTAACACATAGACATGGCAATCGAGTATCCCCGACAACCCAAAACCAAATCGACCACCCCCGACGATGTAAACATCATTTGTCAATTTCATCGCATCCTCCACACAACAGTAGAACGATTCAACGCAAGGGCTTTACTGTGTAGAGATTATACCCAAAGATCCGTGCGGATGCTCATTCTCTGCCGTACTATGATGGTTGGCTCTACGATCTTGGATTTGAGGTATACTGTTGGGTATTTATATTCGATGTGACCAATGAGGAAGGAGAGACACGATGCGCGTTCTAACAGCAGAAAATATTCGCGAAGCAATCGATATGGACGATGCTATCGATTCGGTTCGGGCGGGATATATAGCGCTCTCAAAAGGGAGGGCGACTGTGCCGATCCGTGGGGTTATGTCCGTCAATGACGCTGTGACGTTGACAATGCCCGCTTATGTGCATGGTGATCCAGTGAGTGTGATCAAGGTTGTTTCTGTTTATCCGAGTAATGTTGATGCTGGTTTGCCCGCCATCAATGGCATGGTACTTGTGTTAAATGCGTGGACTGGGATTCCGATTGCGCTTATTCATGGTGCTGCGCTAACGGCTTTACGAACAGGTGCCGGGTCGGGAGTGGCGACCGATTTGCTGGCGCGGCCTGAAGCGTCGATACTGGGTGTGCTTGGTGCGGGGCCACAAGCCTACACACAGATTGAAGCGGTGTGCGCTGTGCGCGAGATTAGCGAAATTCGAGTTTACAGTCCGAATTCAGCGACCGTGTTTGCCAAAGCATTGCGTAAAATGTATGACGTAAAAATCGTCAGAGCGCGGAGTGCGCACAAAGCGCTTGAAGGTGCTGATGTGATTGTTGCAGCGACGAATAGTCATAAGCCGGTTGTGCGCAAGAAAGATGTCATGCCCGGTACGCATATCAACGGTGTCGGGTCATTCAAGCCAACCATGCAAGAAGTCGCGGCGGAGGTCGTGTTGCAATCGAAAATTGTTGTTGACCACCGTGAGAGTGTTTGGGAAGAAGCTGGAGATTTGATTATACCGCGTGATGCTGGACTCCTAACCGAAGATGATGTGTATGCCGAAATTGGTGAAATCGCGGCTGGCGATATGCCAGGACGAACATCAGCAAAAGAGATTACATTTTTTAAGTCAGTTGGGAATGCAGTGCAAGACGCGGTTGTCGCCGGTCGTATCGCTGCCATCGCTGAGCAACGCGGACTGGGTGTTGAAGTGGCCATATAACGATATCACAATGCCGACCTTACCTGACGAGACCGGCATTGCGATCTGGGATTAGGCACCACGTTGCATGAAGAACCAAAATGCGAAGAAGTAAACCCCACCGATAACACCGCCTATTATGGCCGGTCCGCGAGATTTGGGAGCTTTTGTCATTCCAGCGGTTAAGATTGGTATGGTAAACATTACTGAATGAGCCAAAAATGTGCCGAGATCTGTCGCCGGGAAGACTGCGAGTTTATCAATGACCGACGCGCCTGCTACACCGGCCATCATCAATTGGGGGGTTGTTGTTTTGCTCGATTGCATGAACATCGTGATGACAGCGAGAAAGAAAATAATGTAAATAAAGATTGTCCATGGAAGACCGGGATCAGAATTAGGGCCGAGTCGGTCAAGTATCTCGTTTGGTTCCAGTTGTTGAAATAATAAAATCGGTGACATGAAGGACTCCTGATATGATATGTAATTTACACTGTACAGTTTCTATTATATCTGTCTTGAGCGAGTTATGTGATAAAACCGACTATTCAATTTTCAACAGAGGTGCGAGTGTCTTTTTGAGGCTCATGCCATTATGATATTGTAGTGCATTGATACCAACTTGTGCTGCACCGATGATATTTGCGGGCATATCGTCGATGAAGATGGTTTCATCGGCGGGGCGCTGCAATCGCTCAAGGACGGCTTCGTATGCGGCACGTTCTGGTTTGGTGACACCGATATAGGCCGAAATTACGAGTGGGTCAAAAAGATGAGCGATTTGCAAGGCTTTTAATTCATCCATCAAAGCGGTGCTGGCATTGCTCAATAGTGCTACCGCGTGTCCGGCTTGTTTCAGTTGTTTAATTTCATCAATGAGTGTTGTGTCAAGTCGGTCACCCGCATAAAAATCTGCTGCCAACGCTTGAATATCATAGGGACTCAAATTGAGTTGCGAAGCAATATTGTCCCAATAGGCTTCGACAGTGATTTGACCTGCCATCGCCTTGTGCCAACTTTCACTTCCGTGTACTATACGCTCAACAGTGCCGGACGGCAAACCGAGACGCTTGTCCCACCGGTGGCGAGGTTCGTAGTCAACTGTTTTCATCAAAACTCCGCCATAATCAAAGATTATCGCACGTTGCACAATGTTCTCCGGAATGTGAAATTATGCCACAATTTATCATCCATTTATGGGAATATGTTTCACAACAGGTTTTGAAGCTCAAACCTTCTACGTTGACGTTCTTGGGTTATATATGGCTCGCCATCACAAATTTCAATAAATATGGTGTGCGGCAAGCTGCGTCGTTAGCTTATTATGCCATTTTCTCATTATTTCCGTTATCGTTAATTCTTGCCATTGTGGTCAGTAATCTTGTCGGCCCGGCAGTGGCACAAGAACAAATTGCTGAAGCGCTCTTGATCTTTTTGCCGGAGCAAACGGTGCAATTATTACAAGACAACGTGGCGTCTGCGCTGAATCAAAGCAGTTCATTTGGTCTTATCGCCGTGGTTAGTTTACTATGGTCGGGCTTAGGTTTATTCTCGAATATTACTGCTTCGCTGGACTCTATCTTTGACGCGCCATCTGGTCGCAATATTTGGAAAAAGCGCCTGACTGCTTTCCTGATGACAGCGATGTTGATTTTGGTCATCACGTTGTCATTTGTTGCTTCAGGTGTATTGGTGTTGATCTCATCAGTTATTTCAAGTGTCTGGATAACGGTGGGGACATTGTTCTTACCACTTGGTCTTGACATGGTGATTCTGGCGCTATTATTCCGCTTTGTGCCGGGACGTTATGTGACGTGGGATGCCGTATGGCCGGCTGCGATCCTCGGTGCGGTCGGTTGGGAAGCAGCCAAAATTGGTTTTCGTTGGTATTTAACCAATTTGAATGATTTTCAATTTGTATATGGTGGTATCGCGACAGTCATCGTCTTACTGTTTTGGGCTTATCTGATTGCTTCGATTTTTCTCTTCAGTGCCGAGTTGTGTGCCCGACTAAATGAATGGTTTAACAGCAACCACGAGATGGAAGATTATGAACAATTTCTCATGCAATATCTCCCATCTCAGTTACCGCCGGATATTCGATTTGATTAGCCGACACGTTTGAGCTTACCCGTGCGTTTGGCATAGTGCTCGGCTTGGCCAAAAGCCCACACACCCATTGGCAATGTAATCGCGCCAAGAATCAGCAAGGGCATAACATATTGCCCCATATCTGATAGCGGCGCATTGTCCATAATCGCAGCGCGGATGCCGTCAAGTACATACGTGACCGGCGAAATGCGTGCCGCGACTTCCAACCAATCTGGCAAGACCGAAATCGGATAATAAACACCTGAAACTAGCAAAAACGCGGCTTGAATGATGTGAGTCATCTGCGCACCGCGTTCAGGATAAAGCAGGGGCAGAATACTGGCAAATATACCGATGCCGATTAGCGAAATGCTCCCGGCCATCAAAACGACAAGTGCGCTGAGGAAGTTGGCATCGGCAAGATTGATCTCGAAGAACAATGCCATAATCGTCCCGATAATCAATGTCGAGATGAAACTATAAATCACTGCGTACAATGTTTGGCCGATTAAATGTACCCAACGATGTACTGGTGCCATCAGCGTATACTCAATTGTACCTTCCCATCGTTCCCATGCGATGACTTCACTCACGAATGTGAACATAATCGACATAAAATGCCAGATTAACGTCCCCAACAACAGATAAAGCGTGAAGTGCTTGACATCGATTCCGGTTTGTCCGGTGACTTCGCTGGCACCGGCTGCGATGAAAGTCACGGCGAGGGAACTGGCCGTTGAATATGATAGCCATACCAATTCCCAACCCCAATACCGTTTGGTTAGATTAAAATTGCGTGCCACGAACGCATACGATTGTAGCAATTCGTGGCGCAAAGCAGTTGCAGTCATTGGTTTACTCCTAACGATTGGATACCCTGTGTAGCGCTGATGCAGGTGCTTCCTGCATGTAAATTTTCTCGGTGCGATGATCCCATTCTCGTGATTGAATCATCAATCGCATTCCCCAAACCACCATTCTGCGACCTATCCACGACATAAATGGGTGATAGAAAGTGCGTTCCTGACTTGCCATCCGCGCTTGTTTGATGAGACGATGCTTTTCTGCTTGCCGATGCCTGTCTTTCTGATATTCTTGACTGATTGCATGATTGATGTCGCTGAACATGTGTGTCAATCCCCTATAGTGATGACTTAATTCAGATGTAATTCTGGCTCTTCGAGTGTGTCTTTGTCGACGAGAACATTGCCCGTCAAATCCATGAAGACATCTTCGAGTGTCGGTTTATACCCATTGGTCGGTAGACGACTTTTCAATCCTTCTGGTGTGTCGAGCGCCACAATCGTTCCTTTGTCCATAATCGCGATACGGTCACACAGTACATCGGCTTCTTCCATATCGTGTGTTGTGATTAGAATTGTTGCATCGTGTGAGTCCCGTAATTCTTCGACAAAAGCGCGGACTTCACGCTTTGAACGCGGGTCGAGGCCGGTTGTCGGTTCGTCGAGCAACAGCAATATCGGCGATGTCAAAAAAGCGCGGGCGATAGCAACTTTCTGCTGCATTCCCCGACTCATTTCTTCCATCGGCTGGCGATAAGTGCTCTTGTCGAGGCCGAGTCGTCCGAGTATTTCATACGCCTTGCGTTCGGCTTCGCGCCCTGTGACACCATACAGTCGGGCACCATAGAGCAGATTCTCTAACGGACTCAATTTCTTGAAGAACGCCGCATCAACCGAAACGCGGCTAATCATGTTCTTCACGTCCATTTCATGCTTGATGTGGTCGAGTCCGAACACGGTGACGGTGCCGGTGTCTGCGATTAAGAGTGTTGAGATGACGCGGATGAGCGTCGATTTGCCGGAACCATTCGGCCCCAGAACGCCGAAAATTTCACCGCGTTTGATCTCGAAAGAAGCATGATTGACCGCCGTGACCGGTTGTCTTTGATTGTTGTTCGGTGTAGAGGGACGCCGCAATACACGTCGCCATAACGGTTGTTTGTGTATGTGAAAGATTTTCGTTATATCACTGACGATGAGTGCATTTTGGTCGTCTTGTTTGCCACGTATTTCAGGCTGGGCATTCATAGTGTTTTGCTCTCTGTGTTGTCGCACACGAGGAAGGAGACAACTATGTCCCATCCTCGTGATTAATGCGTGCTATTGGTGTTAGTTGTAGGCTTGTTTGTGTTTAGCCGGTAATTGCCGATTTTGTGTCCGAAAAGTGAGTCGCCAACGAGATAATTGTCGCCATACTTGCTGCACCCACGCAAAACGCGATTGCTGTCGTCGATTCTGGCTGGCGAGTTTCGCAAGACGAACTTTTTCGGCCTGTGCTTGTCGTTCTTGTTGATAGAGCAAGCTGTCTTCATAATCCCAACGATGATTCAACATGATATATCCCCTCTTTGGTTTCAATCCGATTGTTCTCTGTGCGAGTTGCTTCGCCATGGAGTTAGTATGACACAACTCAATGGCCCGACACATCGGACGGGCGACTGAAATCGACCTGTCCAAAGGTACATACAGCGCCGCACGCGGTGCTCGCTGTTGCCGACAACGAACCTGTTCAATGTGTCCCTGCGGTTAGGGAGGGAGGACGCAATGAATGCGTAGTTGGGAGGTAATAAAAAAACCGCAGGGTATCGCACCTGCGGCTCATTGTTGAAGACATGTTAGCAGTTGGCTAACAGCGAGCAGGCACAATACGACAAGGCACAACAAATCCACCATCTGGGATGGCAACTTTGGCGCGAAGGAATTCAGCGAAATAACCGATTATCACGAGCCTGCTCCTTTCTTAAGATTTGGTAGGGTGAATTGACAAACTTCAACCACCGTAGAGCACTCTATCATAAACGATAGGGCAATGTCAAGCATTTGAGCAATATTGCTCATTATGTGGGTGAAATTTGTGCGAATTGTTCAAATATGGATTGCTATCGAAATCGTAGCGACTCTGGGTATAATAGGGATATGTTGTAGCGAACGAGTTGATATTTTACAAGGACGATTGTGAATCTTCCGCCCGAAATCAATGCAGATGATATTCTCAATGTTGAGGTAATTGAACCTCGTCTTTCAAAGAGTGATTTCAGTGTGGCGCGGCGGCTTGCGGTGCAAGTTCTGTATGAAGTTGATAGCACACAGCACGCCCCTGCTGTTGTGATGGCACAGCGTTTAGAGGGCGAGTCGATTGCGAATAATATCTTGCAGTATTTCCATACGCTTGTGAATGGTGTGTTACAGCATTGCAAACAACTCGATACGTTGATTCAACGATTTGCCGTGGAATGGCCGTTAGAACAAGTGGCGATTATCGACCGCAACATTTTACGTTTAGCGACTTATGAATTGATTTTTCAAAATCATGTGCCGGTTGGTGTCGTCATTGATGAGGCGTTGTTACTTTCTGACCTATTTGGCAGCGAGGCGACCCCACGTTTTGTCAATGGTGTCTTGGGTGCGTTGGCACGCAACCTTGATGAAATTTCGGCTATTTTGTATACGGTAGACGAAACAGAAAGTGAGGAAGAGTGATGAATATACTCGGTGTTGGTACCGCAGAATTTATCCTCATTTTATTGATTATGTTGATTGTCGCCGGGCCGAAGCGTATGGCGCAATGGGCTTATCAAGCTGGACGTTATACAGCGAAATTCCGACTTATTTGGGCTGAGACAATGCAAATGTTGGAAAATGAATTGAACGAGTCCGGTGTTGATGTCAAGCTGCCGCGTGAAATGCCAACACGCAGTCAACTGAATGCGCAAATTGGCAAAGCGCTTGAAGAAGTTTCTCAACCAGTGAAGGAAACCGTTGCTGAAGTCGATGCTCAACTCAAAGAAGTCGAGAAAGCAGTCAGTGTCAATGGTAGTAGCACCCGTGAACACGCATCGTCTACGACATCTGAGGATGTTGCAACAGATGGTGGCCAAGAACATGAGAACAATACACCCGATTTTGGAACATGGTCGGGTGGGAAATTAGATGATTAGAAGCAAAAGCGAGTTTTATTATGGCGAGATTTAGATTGCCGAAACCGAGATTGATCCCTGCCGAAGTTGCCGCCGATGGCGACGGTGCAGTTATGGGATTCTTCGACCATCTTGAAGAATTGCGTTTCCGTGCGATGCGTGCCTTCCTTGCGTTGATTGTGGGGACACTCATCGGTGTTGCTGTTGCGCCACGTGTCCTTAAATTTTTAGTTGCGCCTTACGGCGATTTGTTGCAAACACTCGGCCCAACCGAAGGCGTGGTTTCATTCTTTCGCGTGGCATTGTTGGTTGGCGGTATTTTAGCGATTCCGGTTATTACCTATCAATTCTTGATGTTTATTTTACCGGCGCTCGACCGTAAGCAGACTCGCTTTGTGTTATTATCAATTCCTGCCGTGACAGTCTTATTCTTAGTCGGTGTTATCTTCGCATGGACGATACTCGTTCCACCCGCACTGGGATTTTTGAGTGGCTTCCAACCTACAATTTTCAAGCCGGAGTGGACAGCGCCACTTTATCTCGGTTTTGTGACGTCGCTCTTGTTTTGGATGGGCGTGGCTTTTGAGACACCTCTCGTCCTGTTCGTGCTGTCACTGATGGGGTTTCTCGGCGCAGGGGCGTTAATCCGCAATTGGCGCATAGCGATTGTGGCTTCATCCATTGCGGCGGCGGTTATCACACCGACAATTGATCCGGTGAATATGTTCCTCGTGATGGGGCCGTTGCTGTCGTTGTATGTCATTAGCATCGTGCTTGTCGCATTTGGCAGCCGCATCAATCGTAATCAGTGAGTGTAGATTAAGCCACGACGAAATGCGCAATCGACGCTACTGGTTCAAGCTGCTTCGTTTGTTTCTAGTAGCGCTGATTTTTGTTGTCATATTGATTCCATTTTTACTTGGCGCATCATTGATGCTATTCCTCACACGGTCGGGTTGCAATCGTAGTGCTGACCCTAGCTGGTTTAATCCTGCGTATGAAACCGTCACCTTTCCGACAACTGACAATTTGGAAATCGAAGGCTATTTTATTCCGGGTGATGAAGACGCGACGATTATCATTGTCCCGGCCATGCACTCGGATAAAGGTTCTCATCTCGACTATGGTAATATTTACAATCAGGCCGGTTTTAATGTCTTGACATTTGACGCACGGACGTGTGCTGGTGCCAAGTCGCATTCGCTTGGATATAAAGAAGTCGATGATGTCGAAGCGGCTTATGCCTATTTGCGAACACGCGACGATGTAGACCCGATGCGAATTGGTTTGCACGGTTTTTCGTCCGCCGGGGCCACGAGTATGATGGCAGCGGGGCGCATCCCTGAAATTCGCTCGGTCACGGCGATAGGGGGCTATCACGATTTTAATGCGCTCGTGCAACCGGAAAACCTCGATATTTATTTGCCGCAATTATTTTCATTTGGTGCCAGCCTTGCTTATCGCATTCGTGTTGGCGAAAGCATTACCCACTTGAGTCCAATAAATGCGCTTGATGAGATTGCGCCGCGCCCGTTATTACTGATTTATGGCAATCGTGAATCGTCATTAGCTGGTGCTCGTCAGATGTTGGCGCGTTCTGAAGAAGTTGGCGGTAACACGGATTTATGGATTGTCGATGAGGCGGGGCATGGCGAATATCTGCTCGTCGCCCGCGAAGAATTTGCACAACGCGCTGTGAGGTTTCATCGTGCGGCGTTGTTGGGAGATGTTGGTGATGATGACGACACAACAAATTAAAATTTATGGTATTCCCATGGATTTGGGACAAAATCGACGTGGGGTCGATATGGGACCCAGCGCGATTCGTTATGCTGGGTTACAAAGTCGTTTGCAACGATTGGGATGTCAAGTCATTGATAGCGGCAACCTGACGGTGCCTGTAGTGGAGGAAATCGATAAGATACCGCTTGCAAACGGACAAGCCCATCACTTGAATGTCATTGCTGAAGTGTGCCAGCATATCTATGAAACCGCAGCGCATTGTATTGAAGTTGACGAACGCGCGATTTTTCTCGGTGGCGACCACAGCATCGCTATCGGCACCATTGCTGCGATCCTTGAACGTCCACAAAAAGTCGGTATCATCTGGGTTGATACCCATGCTGATTTCAATACCCCGCAGACATCGCCCACGGGTAATGTGCATGGCATGGTTGTTAGTTCTTTGATGGGGCTTGGGCCGGATGTGTTGCACATTGGCAAACACCATTTGCAAACCGAACAGATTGTCATGATTGGCATTCGTGATCTCGATTCTGAAGAGCGTGTTGCTTTACGCGAAAGCGGCATCAAAGTGCAGACAATGCGCGATATTGATGAGCACGGCATGGCTGCTATAGTGCAAGATGCGCTCAATTATCTCGGTGATGTCGATGTTATTCACGTCAGCTTCGATATGGACTCGCTTGACCCGTCTGTCGCCGGTGGAGTCGGGACGCCTGTGCCGGGTGGCCTGAGTTATCGCGAGGCGCATTTGCTCATGGAAATGCTGGCCGATGATGGCCGTGTACAATCGCTTGATGTCGTCGAAGTTAATCCAATTCTCGATGAGCACAATCACACGGCAGAAGTCGCGGTTGATATGATTGCGAGTCTTTTTGGGCAGCGCATCATCTAACGTCTCTCGTGTAATGTCTGTGAAATATGGTACAATGGCTCGGTTTTGCATCCAATTTTGCGCAGGAGATAATTGAACATGACATTGAATGGTAAAAGCGTGCGCTTGATTGCGCCGCATGGTGGAACATTAGTCAATCGTATGGCGCTTGACGACGCCGAGAAACTCGAACGTGCGCAAGCTGCACCGCACGTTCGCCTGTCGGATGTGTCATTGTCTGACCTCGAATTAATTGCGACCGGTGTTTTCAGCCCGTTGACCGGCTTTATGAACAGCGAAGATTATCATTCTGTCGTGCATGATATGCGCCTCAAGAATGGTTTGCCGTGGACGATTCCAGTGACATTGCCGGTCGATAGTGAAACCGCCGATTCGTTGACCATTGGCCGTGATGTTGCATTAGTGAACGCGACGGGGGATGTTGTCGGTCTGCTTGAATTGAGTGAGAAATTCACTTACGACAAGACGGTTGAGGCTGAAAAAATTTACCGTACCGTTGAAGATGCGCATCCCGGTGTGGCGCGGTTGTATGCGTATGGTGATGTTTACTTGGCCGGCGATGTGTGGTTGCTTGAACACCCGCATCCCGAATTTCCAGATATTTATCGTACACCCGAACAAACTCGCGCCATTTTCTCAGAGCGCGGTTGGCGACGTGTGGTGGCATTTCAAACCCGCAATCCAATTCACCGCGCACATGAATACCTGCAAAAGGCGGCGATGGAAATCGTCGATGGTTTGATGTTGCATCCGTTAGTTGGTGCGACAAAATCGGATGACATCCCTGCGGACGTCCGCATTGAAAGTTACAAGGTGGTGCTTGAACATTATTATCCTAAAGACAGGGTATTGTTGACGGCTTTCCCGGCGGCGATGCGTTATGCCGGGCCGCGTGAAGCGATTTTCCATGCGATTGCCCGCAAGAATTACGGTTGTACACATTTTATCGTCGGTCGTGACCACGCCGGTGTGGGTGGCTATTACGGCACGTATGATGCGCAATTGATTTTTGATGAGTTCGACCCAGCCGAGATAGGTATTACGCCGTTGATGTTTGAACACGCTTTCTACTGCCGGGATTGTGGTCACATCGTCACGGCGAAGACATGCCCGCACGGGAAAGAAAGTTGGTTGCATCTGAGCGGTACACAGGTGCGTGAGAAACTTTCGGCGGGTGAAATGTTGCCGACAGAGTTTACCCGGCCAGAAGTCAGCAAAGTCTTGATGCGTGGTGTGCAGCAGCTGCAACAGCAATAACAGTGCGTTGTTGTTCGGGTTGAATGGCGCGGGTAATATCACCTGCGCCTTTTTATTTGTAACTGAAGAAATATTTTTCGGCTTCGACCGCGAGCAATACGGCGATGGCTCCGGCAAAGACAACGATAAGTTCGGTTACGCTGAGAGCGCGGGTTTCAAAGACGGTTCGCATGAACGGTACATAAACAACCGAGAGTTGCAATGTGATGGTCGATATGAATGCTATGAGCAAGATGCGATTTCTTCGGAAACGATTCTTGAAGAATGATTCTTGCCCAGCATGAATCGCCGCGACGTGAAAAATTTGGCCGAGCGCGAGTATTGTGAAGGCGAGGCTGCGCGGTGTGCGTATCGCTTGCGAGATGATGTTTTCTTGGCCTTCTTCCTCTAAACCTGCGCCACCGTTTTCTTCAAGCAGAAGCTCTATGCGTTCTTCAATACTCATGCTATCCCAATTTGTGGGGATAAACTCTTCATCGACAAGCTCCGCTAATTCCTCTGCTGTGAATGTTTCAAGATTGAGTGTGTCGCTGAAGGGTTTCATACCATGTTCAGTGAAGCCGTAAAAGTATGTGACCAACGACAACCCAGCCAGTAAAATCGCGACATATATAATATGTCGAACCATCCCCCCGGCGAAGATACTTTCTTGCGGTGGACGTGGTTTTCGTTTCATCACGCCTTCTTCTGCCGGTTCAAAGCCGAGAGCGATGGCAGGAAGACCATCAGTCACTAGATTAATCCACAACACATGAATAGCAAGCAGCGGCACTTTGAGGCCGATGAGCAATGCCACGAATATCACCAGAATTTCGCCAATGTTGGAACTCATCAAATAGCGAATGAATTTGCGGATGTTGTCGTAGATGACGCGCCCTTCTTCGACAGCTGCGACGATTGACTTGAAGTTATCATCGACGAGTATCATCTCGGCTGCGCCTTTGCTGACGTCAGTACCGGTGATACCCATTGCCACGCCGATGTCTGCCTGCTTGAGCGCCGGGGCGTCATTGACACCATCGCCCGTCATAGCGACGATTTGATTTTGCTTTTGTAATTCGCGAACAAGTTGTAATTTATGTTGTGGCGACACACGAGCGAATGTGTTGACGGTGCGAGCGGCCTCAGCGAATTCAGCGGCAGTCATTTTGTCGAGTTGTGTGCCGGTGACGGCGTGCTTGTCTGCTTCGAGAATGCCGAGGTCACGGGCGATAGTTTCCGCGGTGAGGGCGTGGTCTCCGGTAATCATCACAGTACGGATACCTGCCTCACGGGCTGTTTGTACGGCGGCTCGTGCTTCAGGTCGTGCGGGGTCGAGAATGCCGACTAATCCCAACAGATGCAAATCGCGTTCGATTTCAGGCGAGATCTCATTAGGCGTTTTATCAAGCGGACGATAGGCAAGGCCGAGTACACGCAAGCCATCTTTCGCGAGTTCATCCACTTGGGCAATCCATTCCTGCCGCCTCTCGTCGGTTAATGGTATGTCACCGTTAGGAGTCAGCTCGTATGTTGACCACTCAATCAAGCGGTCGGGGGCGCCTTTTGTGATGGCAACAACTGGGTGCTTGAAGAATAGTATTTTTGCTTCGTCGCTATCGCTATTATGAATGGTTGTCATGGCTTTGCGTTCGCTACTGAACGGTAGTTCGGAGACACGTGGCATACTTACTTCGGCTTCTTCTCTCGACCATCCGGCTTTGCGTGCAGCGACGATGAGTGCGCCTTCGGTTGTGTCGCCGAGAATACTGAAATTGCCATTTGCATCCGACTTTTGCAGATGTGCATCGGTTGCAAGCAAAGCCGCTTTGAGAAATCGCTTGACGGCCACATTGTTGTCAGGGTCGATTTTTGTACCGTTTTCATGGAATTCGCCCACTGGCTGATACCCGATACCGCTGACATCAATGTGTGGGTATCCCGGTATGACGATACGAGTAACGGTCATTTCGTTTTTGGTGAGTGTGCCGGTTTTGTCGGAGCAAATCGTGGTGACTGAGCCGAGCGTTTCAACAGCCGGTAAACGGCGAATGAGTACATTGCGTTTAATCATGCGCCCCGCGCCGAGTGAGAGGCCGATTGTAATCAACGCAGGTAGACCTTCTGGAATGGCGGCGACGGCGAGACTGATTGAAATTAAGAACATATCGGGCACCGGGATGCCGCGTAGCACACCAGCGATGAAAACGAGGGCGACGATTATCCCCGCACCGACAGCGAGTATTTGTCCTAATTGATTGATGCGTCGTTGCAACGGCGTTTCGCTTTTTTCGACTTGCATCAACAACGCGGCGATATTGCCAAGTTCTGTTTTCAACCCGGTTGCAGTGACGACGAATTCGCCGCGTCCATAATTGACAGCTGTGCCCATGAAGACCATGTTGCTGCGGTCGCCGACTGCGACATCTTCGTCTGCCGGTAACTTTGCTGTGTTTTTGCTGACGGGTTGCGATTCACCGGTGAGAGCGGCCTCTTCAATTTGTAGATTGACGCTTTCAATGAGACGACCGTCGGCGGGGATGCTGTCGCCCTCGCCAAGTACAACGATATCGCCGGGCACGAGGTCTTCTGCGCTGATTTCACGCACCTCGCCCCCGCGACGGACGCGGACAACTGGCACTTGCATCGCACTGAGTGCGGCCAGTGCTTGCTCGGCGCGAAATTCTTGATAGGCCCCAAGAATCGCATTCAAGATAACAATCGCAAGAATGATGACGACGTCTTTGCTGTCGCCGAGAAAGAATGAAACGATGGCCGCAATGATCAAAATGATGACCATCAAATCGGTGAATTGATTGACAATAAGTGCAATCCAATTCGTCCCAGCAGCAACCGGAAGTTTATTTTTGCCGTATTGCGCTTGCCGCTTGATTACATCAGCAGGAGAGAGTCCCGTTTTGGCATCAGTTTCTAATTGTGATAAGACATCAGCCACATCAAGCTGATAAAATTCTGTCATTAAAGCGTCTCCTTGACGGCGAAGATTCGCGCAAAAGTAAGGCGCAACTTCTGTTTATTGTAATATGATTATTGTGAATGCGCAGGTTAATTCTTGTGCAAGTGAAGTTTGCAAATTAAAACGGCGTATCTCATAACAATACGCCGTTGCATTCGTCTGAATTAGATGTTGTTATGTTGTTACTTGTAGCGATTCATGACTTCAGTCAAAACATCTGCCGATGGTCGTAATTGCGTCTCATCGAGGGTGATAAGCGGTGTTTTGCTCAGGTGCTCCGTTTCAACGAGAGTCGGCCGTGGCTCCTCGTAATAGAGCAGCCCTGTCAAAAATAGATGTTCACGTTGTGCTTGTTCGAGTAAGATGATTGCGCTCTCACGATTGCGCGGGTCATAATCGCGTTCGAGCTTCTTGAGTTGAATGTGGGAGCCGTCGTGCAAGTCAACCGTGATGGTTTCACCTTCTTCATAATCGACTGTGATTTCTTCTTGGGGCATGATGAAGTGAATGTCGTGTAGAGGTTCTTCATGTTCTTTGCCATACGGATAACTCTTCGTTGAAGTCTCGGCATTATTGAACGTTACACATGGGCTGATGATGTCGAGCACAGCCGTGCCATGATGATTGATGGCCGCTTTGAGCAATGCTTGTACTTGTTTCGCGTCGCCAGAGAAACTGCGGGCGACAAATGTACATCCACCAGCAACGGCCTCAAGCGCGAGATCAATCGGTGGCAGTTCATTCTTGCCATAATATTTGAGATTTTGCCCCTCGTCGGCAGTGGCGGAGAATTGTCCCTTCGTGAGGCCGTAGACGCCATTATTCTCGATGATATACACTATGGGTATGTTGCGACGTATCAAGTGCTTAAATTGACCCAAACCGATACTGCCTGTGTCGCCATCACCACTCACGGCGATGGCGCGTAATTCGCGGTTGGCAATCAATGCGCCAGTCGCGACCGACGGCATCCGCCCGTGAATTGCGTTGAAACCGTGCGAACCGCCAAGAAAATAAGCCGGGGTTTTGCTTGAGCAACCGATGCCACTTAACTTGATGATGCGATGCCGTTCGATTCCGAGATCAAACGCCATGCTGATAATTTGATTCGAGATTGAGTCGTGACCACAGCCAGGACATAGTGTGCTCGGTCGGCCTTTGTAATCTGAACGTTCTAGTCCAATGACATTTGTGCGAGCCATTATTGACGCTCCTGTTCTAAAATGTTGTCATAAATCCAGTTTGGTGTCATCGGCAGACCGTCGCCGAGCGCCAATGATTTCAGGTGCCTTGTGTCTTCTGGAATTTCCATCCGTAGAATTTGATGCAGTTGTCCATCGAAATTATTTTCGATGACATAAACACGCTCATGATTGCGCACGAAGTCGAGCACTTCGCCCGTTACTGGCAGGGCGCGTAGACGCAAATAGTTCGTGCCCATGCCTTTACTGGCTAGCCAATCGCGTGCTTCCTGTACTGCTGGGTCATTCGTTCCAAATGAAATGATGCCGACTGTGTTGCTGGCTGCTGTATCGACCACAGGCTTCGGTAAGAACGACTTGCCCGTTTCGAGCTTTTTGCGCAGGCGCTTCATGTTCTTGACCCAATCTTCGCTGCGTTCACTATACACCGCGAATTCGTCATGTCCCGTACCGCGTGTGAAGTAGGCGGCAAAGGGGTGATCTGTGCCCGGCAACGTGCGATATGGAATGCCATCATTGTCATAATCGCGGAAGCGGAACCATTCACCGTGTTCGTCATAGAATTGCTGGAAGTTCTCCGTTGTGAGAGTTTTACCCCGATCTAATGGTTCGTCAGGATATTCGAATGGATCACTCATCCATAGATTCATGCCGAGATCAAGGTCGCTGATGACGAAGACGGGTGTTTGTAATTTTTCGGCGATGTCGAATGCCCGCCAACCGAATTCAAAACATTCGGCGACACTACCCGGTAACAAACACACTTGTTTCGTGTCGCCATGACCGAGAAAATGTGCGAACAAAATATCACCTTGGCTTGTGCGCGTTGGCAAACCGGTACTCGGCCCGACGCGGGTGATGTCCCAAATAACGGCGGGGATTTCGGCGAAATATGCCAAACCTGCGAATTCAGACATCAGGCTGATGCCGGGGCCGCTTGTCGAAGTCATAGCACGCGCTCCGGCCCATCCTGCACCGACGACCATCCCTATCGCTGCGATTTCATCTTCTGCTTGGATGACGGCGACCGTGTGTTCGCCGGTTTCCGGGTCTTTACGCAGATTACGATAATCCAACATGCTATCAATCAAACTCGTTGACGGGGTAATTGGATACCATGCGGCGACTGTCACACCACCGAAGATCGAACCTAGCGCACCAGCTTCATTACCTGTAATCAATATTTTGCCGTTAGTCATGTCAAGCGGAGCGAAGTGATAAGGGTCTTGTTTCTGAATGTTTTCGGCTGTCCATTTGTAAGCTGCTTCAATGATGTTGTAATTCATTTTGGTTGGTTTTTCTTTGCCGCCAAATTGATCGAACAAACCCTGATGAACGATGTCGAGCGGGATGTCGAATAATTGCGCAACTGCACCAACATAGACCATGTTGCCAACTTGTTCGCGCCGCTCTGTCGGTATATCAAATTGTTTGATCGTCTCTTTCACCGGAATTTCATAATAAGCAATATCGTCACGGTTGTGTGTCCACTTCCATTCTTGCGGCAGAATGCAAACGCCCCCCGACGGCAAATTTTCAATATCTTGCTGTGCTGTTGCTTCGTTCATCGCGATAGCAATTTCGGTGGTGGCACGTCGCGCTGTGTAACCATCTTTGCTGACGCGAATCGTATACCATGTCGGTAAGCCTTTGATATTCGATGGGAAAAGATTCTTGCCGTTGACGGGGATGCCCATTTTAAAAAGTGAGCGGATGAGGACGAGATTTGAAGTTTGACTGCCAGAACCATTTTTGGTTGCGACGGTGAATGCGAAATCGTTTACAATCGGGTCATGGATTTCACCCGGTTTGATTTGTTCGTGTGTTACGACCATACCTCTGCGTAGTGAATTACGCACTTCTCCTTATCTATTATCAGGGTTTGTTGTTATCAGAAAATGAGCTTGTTGTGTGCAATCATTGATCTATTCCCAATAGAATAATTTGTATCCTTTCAATCAGGTTAGTCGGACACTTAATTTTGATGTTCATGATCTTTCATAATGGGTTGATGGCGCAGCAATTGTGTATGCTTGATGAATGTTGCTTTAGCCGTGTCATAATCCCCGATACAAATTTCGTCTAGGATTTGCTCGTGATAATCCCACACTTCGGTGAGGTAGCTGTAATCAGCATAACGATTGAGTTCGACGGCATTGTAAGCATCCCAATAGGCTTTGAGCAAACCGGTTACAAATGGATTGTCGAGTTGCTTGAAGACAGTGAGATGAAATGTTCGATGTTCTATATTCGGAATGCGAATGCGAGATGCCGTGAGTTTTTCCCGCGCCGCCTCAACTGCCTGACGCATTTCTGCTTTCTCAACATCGGTCAGTAATTCGCAGGCTTCGTTCCAAAAGGCGACTTCGATGTGGTTGCGCAGCGCGGTAAACATCTCGAAATTTTTGAAATCTAGCCCGACAGCATAAAGTAGACTGAGTCGTACCCCACAGGCAAAGTCATATTCTTTGAGGCGGGTGCCGATTTTTGAACGGACTTCGACCATGCCGAGCGCACGCGCAACCTCGAGTTGCTCACGGACTTTGCTCGTGCTAATGCCAAGATGTTTCGGGTCGGTTAATTCCGAAATAGCGGGAATACGGTCGCCAGGACGCAATTCGTTTGCAATGATGTAATTGAGCAGATCGTACTCAAGATCGATATTTGACATCGAATTCAATGCTATTCATCTGATGAATATAATGAATCATATTGATAATACTATAACACCAATCGACAAATGTGTCTATTGATTGGTATTAAGAACCTGCCATTAACGCATTTTGGGTACTAGGATTTGTTCGATTTCTTGGGTAATGAAATCAAAATCGGCGGGATTTTGGAGAAAATCGCGGTCATCCATTGCGACGCGCATGACCGGACAAGCCGTCCACGCATCAATCCAGTCTTCATAGAGCCGATTGAGACTTTGCAAATACTCCGGCGCGATATTGCGTTCATAAGAGCGTCCGCGATGTTGAATGTGTTGCATCAGGCATTCGACACTCGCTTGTAGATAAATAATCAGGTCGGGTGGTGGTAGAAATGCACTGACAGCGCGGTACAAATTGCGATAAGCATCATAATCGCGTTCGCTCATGTGGCCTTGCTGATATAAATTGCGGGCGAAAATTTCGGCATCTTCATAGACGCTGCGGTCTTGCACGACACTGCCGGGATGGTCGAGAAGTTGCCGGTGATGTTCGAGGCGCTTGCCGAGAAAGAAGACCTGCGAATGAAAACTCCAACGTTGCATATCTTCGTAGAAATCAGCGAGATATGGGTTTTCCGCATTGGCTTCGTAAAATGGTTCCCAGCCGAAATGCTCAGCCAACAAACCAGTTAGGCTACTTTTCCCCGCGCCGATATTTCCGGCAATGGCGATGAAAAATTGGTGGTTATTCTCGAACACCGTGCTGTTTACTCCTCGTGTCTGTTAATTTGAAATATCGATAGTTACGCTGTCAATCAAGAGCGATTTGTCGTCGCTTGATGTTATCATCTGAATTTGTGCCGAACCGGTATATTCACCCGGTATGATATTCGCTGTCCACAATACCTCATCAATCCAATACGGATTGAATACCGTCATTTCATGTTGGTCAAGCGTTGCACCGTCTTCGCCCACAAGACGCAGTATAAATTGATTGTCCGGCAAACCCGATGCGGTCCCCATGACACGAATCGTATCGCCATTGATTGTGCTGTTTGTTTGTGGCGATGTAATGCTGCCGCGCAAATCTGCCGGACGCAATGTGCTCCCTGCGAGGGTGAGTGACACCTCATCGAAAATGGCATCTGCTGCGCCATTGACCGGAATTGCACGGACATGCACTTCGCTTGCACTGCCGGTATAACCGTGCGGAATTTCAACCTGCCACTCGGATGTGTCGGCCTCAATGAACACATTGCTGCGGATAATCACCTCACCATCCGGTGTGACAACCTCAATTTGAAAACGGCTATCAGCGAATTGTGAATATGTGCCACTTACGAATAAAATCTCGGAATAAATCGTTGCGCCATCTTGCGGAAATGTGATGTCGATTGTGCCCGTTAATGTCGGCGTTGTTGTTGATGATGAATTTGAACTACACGCAACCAGCAACACCATCATGACGATGATAAACAACAGGACACGCATTCGACAAAATTTCCTCTGGAAATGGATGGTTGTAACTCGCACGCCTTGTCTCATGTTATACTCTCGTCAGTTGAATTTGCCAACAGAGAAAGTGAGGCAAACTCGTGAATAACGATTTGCATTTTGAAACCTTAGCCATTCACGCCGGGCAGGATCCCGACCCCACTACCGGCGCGATTATGACTCCGATTTATCAGACTTCGACGTATGTGCAGCGTGCGCCGGGTGAGCATCAAGGTTATGACTACAGCCGGTCAGATAACCCGACTCGCGCCGCATTAGAGGCGCTAATTGCTGCGCTTGAAGGCGGGGAATACGGTCTCGCGTTTGCCAGTGGTATGGCAGCGACCGACACGATTTTGCGTCTCTTCAAATCGGGCGACCACATCATCGTTGGCAACGATGTCTATGGCGGGACATATCGATTATTTGAGCGCGTTTTGTCGCGATATGGTTTGCAATTTAGCTGGCTTGATTTGAATAATCATGACGCGGTACAGGCTGCGTTGCGCCCAGAGACGAAATTGTTGTGGCTCGAAACACCGACCAATCCGAAACTTGAGTTGGCGGATATTGCTGCATTAGTTGATTTGATGCCCGATGGCGTCATGGTGGCAGTCGATAACACCTTCGCAAGCCCGGTGTCGCAGCAACCGTTGCGACTCGGCGCGGATATTGTCATGCACAGCAGCACGAAATATCTCGGTGGGCATAGCGATGTGGTTGGCGGGGTGCTTGCCTTGAACGACCAAGAGACGCATCAGCAATTGAAATTCTTGCAGAATGCCGTCGGCAGTGTGCCGGGCCCGATGGATTCGTTTCTCGTATTGCGTGGCGTTAAAACACTGCATATCCGCATGGAACGCCATAGCGAAAATGCCTTGCAGATTGCGCGATTTCTCGAAGATCACCCGGCAGTGCGGCAAGTATACTATCCCGGCTTAGAGAGTCATCCGCAACATGAATTGGCGAAACGACAGATGAAATATTTCGGTGGTATGGTCAGCATGTTGTTAGAGAACGAAGAAGTTGCCCGGCAGATGAGCAGTCGCACGAAAATTTTCGCGCTTGCCGAGAGTCTCGGCGGCGTTGAGAGCTTGATTGAGCATCCATATAGCATGACGCACGCGAGTACAGCCGATAGCGAAATCGCCGTTGATCCGGCACTCGTGCGCTTGAGCGTCGGCATTGAGCATATCGATGACTTGCTCGCCGATTTGCGTCAGGCGTTGGCATGAATTAATCACGCGGTCGGTCAGTAGGGCGTTGGTCATTTGATGACCCGTCTCTATCTCGATGTTGGTTATTGTCTCGCGAGGTATTGCCTTGCTCGTTGTTGCGGGAATTGTCGTCATTTGGACGCGATTGTGGCGTAACTGTCGGCTCGTTACGAGATTCTAGTTGTTGTGTCGCGATAGGTGATGCGTCAATCACTGGTGTGCGCGGCAGATAAATCTGCTGGCCGGTCACGATGAGGCGGGCATTTGTGATGCAATTGACTTGTGTCAGTACGTTGATGTCTGCGCCTGACGCCATTGCAAGTGTGGAGAGGGTGTCGCCGCGTTGAATCGTATAGCTGACCCACCCGTCGGGTAATGATGCTTCGCATTCTTGCTCATCAAGTGTTGCTTGGGTTACTTCTGGCGTGACTGTTGACCGAGCTTCTGGAGTATCGCTAGGTGTTGCTGTTGGCGGACGTAATGCCGGTTGTTCTGTCCTCGTTGATGGGGGTGTAATGGGTTGTTCAGTTATCGCTTGTGGAGTCAACGTTGGACGCTGTGTTGTTGGACTGAAGGCCGGCGATGGGGTTATTGTTGCCTCAGGTGTGTCAGTCGGCGCAATGACTGGCGTTTGCTCTTCTCGTGAGTTGATCAAGCGAATCGAGCGTGCAACCAGTTGGCCGTCCGATGTACTCATTGTGTCGATCTCAACTCTGTCACCAATGATTACGCCGTTACTGCCGGGTATGTTTGCATCGACTTGAACGATGATACCAGCAATCATCCATGTTGTTTCATCTATCAATGACACTTCGCCATTAAATGTAATCTCGGCTTCACGTTGTAAATCTGTCAGACGTTGTGCCTCATCTAATCGCCGTTGATTGAATTGTCGTTCTAATCGCGCGTCATCAGTGCTGATGACGAGGCGTGCATTTTCACTCAAGCGTTTGAGTGGATAGAGCACATCACCCGGAATGCTACGCTGTGCAACGGCAGTTGCGCTGGTGAAGAATATCGACAGAACGAGTAGCAGTCCAGCTGTGATTTTGATAAAACGCCACAACGGTCGATGTTGCTTGGGGAAGACAGTCTGCATTCTTTGCTCAAGACGGAAGGCAACTGCTTCCTGTGCTCGCACGACTTCGCTTGTATTGTATTGTGCCTGACGAACGAGCAATCCTGCTTGTAACAGAGGACGCAGCCTTGTCGCGAATTGCGGGTAATCTCGCAGGCAATCTTCGAGACGCTGACCTGCTGCAAGTCGTGTGATGCACGCATCTAGCGCGTTGAGTATGTCGTGACTAGCCATAATGGATGTCCGCTTGAGTTTGTCCGAGTAATTTTCGCAAACGTTTGAGCGCTCGAAATTGCATGACCTTGACCGCTTCAACACGTTTGTCCATCAAATCTGCCGTTTCTTTCAACGAAAGCGCGTGCCCAAAACGCAGAATCAAAACTTCCTGTTGGTCTTGCGAAAGTTGTCGCAATGCTGCGCGGATGGCTTCTGCATTCAGGGTACGCATCATCTCGCTTTCCGGATTATCGTCTGCTGGTGCCGGTATCCATTCATCAAGTGTCGTTGACGTAAAGGCCTTGTCCCGCCCGAAATATTGATAGAGTTCGTTACGGGCGACGCGGAACAACCATCCCCGTAAACTTTTACGTGGTGCGTTTGGCGTTTTTAAGGCGTCAATAAAGTTGACGAATACATTGCTCGCAATATCTTCCGCAATAGATGACTCATCAACACGCAACCGAATGAATTGATAAACGGGCGGGAAATACGCCTGATATATCTGGCGAATGGCGTCATGATTCCCACTACGTGCTTGTGCAAGCAGCGCATCTTCTTCAGGAATGTCGGGCAGGACGATGATAATCATGACCGTTCAATCTGTGATGTCATGGTGTCGCATACACCTTGTATGGTGGGGGAGAAACCAACAAGTCGCTCCCCCTATCATAACCGATTTCGTCGTGGCTTGAATTAGTCTCGTCGTGAATTGTTGTCACTTGAATTGTTGTCACGCCGCTCGTTGTTACCGTCATTGTTATTGTCATCTCGCCGCCCGCGTTCGTCATCTCGATTATTGTGGTCTGTCTCATCATTGGGCGGACGGGTGTCGTCATTGTTATCACTGACGGCATTGCGGCATTCTTCGGCGGTCAGTCCAGCAGCCCGGCAGCGTTCAGGCAATGGCACATCGATGCCATCGTTGCTGAGACGACGGCATTCTTCAGCGGTCAGTCCAGCAGCCCGGCAGCGCTCAGGCAATGGCACATCGATGCCATCGTTGCTGAGGCGGCGGCATTCTTCAGCGGTCAACCCGGCAGCCCGGCAGCGCTCAGGCAATGGCACATCGATGCCATCATTGCTGAGGCGGCGGCATTCTTCGGCGGTCAGCCCGGCATTGCGGCAGCGTGCAGGCAAAGGAACATCAGTGCCATCATTGATGAGGCGGCGGCATTCTTCGGCGGTTAGTCCGGCAGCCCGGCAACGTTCAGGAAGATTGTCCCTATCATGGTCATTGATGAGGCGGCGGCATTCTTCGATAGTCAGCCCGGCATTGCGGCAGCGTGCAGCGATGTCGTCACCCACATCGCTATCGTCGCCATTGACAATACGGCGGCATTCTTCGATAGTCAGCCCGGCATTGCGGCAGCGTTCGACAATATGTGATACATTATCATTGTTAGCATTGTAAATGCGACGACATTGTTGTGGCGTCAGCCCAGCGTTGCGACAGCGTTCGACTAATGTCGTTGGATCATCATCGCCATTGCCATTGACAATACGGCGGCATTCTTCGATAGTCAGCCCGGCATTGCGACACCGTTCGAGTAAACCATTGTCGTCATCGCCGAAGACAATTTCGCGACATTCTGCCGGTGTCAGCCCCGCGTTACGACAACGTTGTATCACATTGCCATACTCACTATCGGGATTAGGCGAAGCGGGTACATATAGAACATCGCCGGTGCGTAACAGGCTTGGATTTTCGAGGCAGTTGAACTCGGCCAGCGCATCGATACTGCTATCGGTCAATACGGCAATGTCAGACAGGGTGTCGCTCGCTTGAATTTGATACAATGTCCACCCAACCGGCTGACCGGTACAGGCGTTGTCAACGGTAGGAGCATCTTGTGCTGACACCCCTTGCAAGGCGGTGAATGCCAACAGCAGTAGCAGCGCCATCAATAACCCAAAATGATACTTTCTCATCGTTTCTCTCCTCAATCAACTCATGTATGTACATAGCGACGCAAATGCGCGTTACTTGGCGATAACGAGTCGAAATGAGAGAATCGGTTACTGGGAGAAAGGTACTAGATGTCGTGGGTTATCATAATGCTGATACGCTGGTTTTGTGATGAGATGTGTTCATGCACTCATTGATTCGTCAAGAAATCCAGCAAGTCGATTTTTGTCAAGATGCCGACAACACGGCGGTCTTCGCTATTGGGGACACGCTCGGTCACGAGGGCGATGGCGTGTGTGCTGAAGACACTCATCACCGATTCGACAGATGTCTCCGGCGTGAGGGTATACACACTCGTATCGATGACATTCGCTTCTTGCACGCTTGTTTTCGAGGCGGCGTCGCTTGATTGACCGAGTAGATAATTCAGCAAACTGACTTCGGTCACGAGACCGAGTAATTGGTCACGTTCACCAATGACAGGAAGTTGTGAATAATCGTGGGCCTTCATCTTGGCGATAACATCACCAACTTCTTCATCATGCCGGGCGACGACGAGTTCCTGCCGAGTTTTACGTTCTAAAACGGCTGAGACAGGGAGTTCGACCCACTCGCTTTCGATAAAGCGATTTTCCCGCATCCACGCATCGTCGAAGACTTTGCTGAGATAACGCGAGCCACTGTCCGGCAAGATGACGACGACATTTTTCTCAGGGCCGAGGTCACGATCTGCGGCGTAGTGTAACGCACCGGCGACAGCAGACCCACTTGACCCGCCGGCGAAAATCCCCTCTTCGCGGACGAGGCGGCGCGTCATCAACATTGATTCTTTGTCGCTGACGCGCACCACATCGTCAATGACATCAAAATCATAAATCGATGGGATAAAATCCTCACCGATGCCTTCTGTTTTGTAAGTTTGTGCAGTGGTTATCTTGCCGGTATAGAAATAGTCATACAAGATTGATCCGACCGGGTCTACACCGACGACCTGTATTTTGGGATTGACTTCTTTGAGGTACCGCCCAACGCCGCTGATCGTCCCGCCTGTGCCCATACCGGCTACGAATACATCAAGTTGGCCGGCCATTTGCTGCCACAATTCGGGGCCGGTTGTATCGTAATGCGTTTGCGGATTCACAGGGTTGTGATATTGATTGGCAAGAATGCTGTTGGGTGTGTCTTCGACGAGTTGTTTGCTGACACTGTAATAACTACGTGGGTCATCTGGTTCGACATCCGTCGGTGTCACGATGACTCGCGCCCCATACGCCCGCAGCAATTTGATCTTTTCGTCCGACATTTTGTCCGGCATGACGAAAATCGTTTTGTAGCCTTTGAGAATCGCGGCGATAGCGAGGCCGACACCCGTATTGCCCGATGTGCCTTCGACGATGGTGCCGCCCGGTTTGAGTTTGCCTTCGCGTTCAGCATCTTCGATAATGGTGATGCCGATGCGGTCTTTGATAGAACCACCAGGATTGAAGAATTCGATTTTCGCAATCACATTGCAACGCACACCGCGTGCCACACGATTGAGCCGCACGAGTGGTGTATTCCCCATCGTTTCGAGAATATTGTTGAGAATTTGTGGTTGCGCAGTGGTGTCTGCCGTTTGTCGTTCTATGTTTTCGTTCGCGACCATACTGTTCGCCTTTGGTTGCTAATTTTCAGTACCGCATGTTATTTATAGTGTAATGTGGATGAAGGAGCCAAACCCATAATGTTTGAGCGTTATTATCTCGATAAACAAGCCAAGCAACGTCTAGCAGAGGACTTGACAGGTGGCGTTGATTGTCAATTTTATATGCCGTTGGTCGAATTGGTCGGCACGCCTCCCACAATTCAAAATTGAAGTACGGATTATATTGTGGTGTTGTCTTCAACCGGCACAAATTTTTCCAATTCGGGTAACAAGACGACACTTTCCTGCTCGTTGGGGTCGGTGCGTGCGATGACGACGACAGCCTCTTCGTCGCTAAGATTCATCGGGAGGTGTGGAACACCGGCTGGGATGTAGACGAATTCACCGGCCCGTGCGACGAAATGTTCACTCAAGTTCTCGCCGTACCACAGATGTGTTTCGCCCTTTAATGTGTAGATAGCAGTCTCATGATTTTCATGGAGGTGGGCTTTGGCGCGTGCTCCCGGTGGGATATTCAACAGGTGCATACAAATGCCATGTGAGCCGACACTCTCGGCTGAAATGCCTTCAAAATAGCTGAAACCTTGTTTGCCTTCATACGTCGATTGTGGACGGATTATCTGACAAGTTGGTTGACTCATTGAGTGTTCCTTTGACCTATTGACTTGATTCGTTACGATCTTTGATTTTAGTGTACTCGATTAAGCTCAGCTACCGGACAATCACTTACTAAATCTTAATTTAATTGTCGCATATTTAGAATATTACATGAGCTTTATTCTGTGTCTGTTTTTTGACCGCGTTTCAGTCGGTCATATTCGATGGCAGTGTCGAGTATCATTCGCATCTTATCTGACGAAGCGAGGATGATTTTGACGAGTGTATGCACATCATCGACCTTGACGATATCGCCATCATCAAGGCTGCTGTTGATGAGCTTCGTCGCCGAGATAATGTCGCTCAACGGCCCGCGCACATCATGCACGAGTAGCCCAATGAATTCGGCATCATCGGTATTCAAATAATGCTCTAACAACTCCTCTTTCGTTTTGCCCGCCATAATCTATCCTCGCAACTCCGCCATTTTTTCTCCAGCTTGTTGTAGTGTCTCGTCGGATTTACAAAAGGCGAAACGTACTTGCTTACTGACGATGTGCTTGTGTGCTTCACTATAGAAAAACGTCGGTGGGATACAGGCGACACCAATCTCTTGAGTCAGGTATTTGGCGAACTCGACATCATCCCCGTCATGCACATCGGAGAAGTCGGCCATGACGAAGTATGTGCCCTGTGGTTGTGCCGCTTTGAGTCCTGCGCCGGAGAGTGCGTCCATCATCAAGTCGCGTTTGCGCGTGTACAAATCTTGATATTCTTCGTAATAACTACTTGGCAAAGTAAACGCATAGGCGACGGCACGTTGCGCCGGATGATTGGCCGCGAATGCGATGAATTGGTGCGCTTGCTTAACGCCTTGAATCAAATGTGGCGGGCCATACACCCAACCGATTTTCCAGCCCGTCATGCCGAATGTTTTGCCCGCGCTACCGATTGTCACGGTACGTTCAAACATGTCTGGCAAGGTCGCCATTGGGATGTGGCGATACCCTTCAAACACGAGATGCTCATACACATCGTCCGAAATCACGGTCACATCAAACGCTTTGCACAGGTCAGCGATGAATGTCAATTCCTCAAGTGTGAAGACACGACCGGTTGGATTGTGCGGTGTGTTCAACAAAATTGCTCGAGTATTCTTGTTGAACGCTGCACCGAGTTCATCAAAATCGAATTGCCATTCGGGGGGATGCAACGGGACGTAGACTGGCTTGGCACCCGCCATGATAACATTTGGTACATAGCTATCAAAATATGGTTCGATGATGATGACCTCATCACCGGGGTCAACGAGTCCCATCACCGATGCGAACACGCCTTCAGTTGCGCCCGGTGTGACGACGACACCCGTGTCCACACTGACATCGAGATTATAAAAGACTCTCGCATGAGTCGCGATGCCCTCCCGCAATGGAAGAATACCGGGCCCGGGCGGGTATTGATTCGACTCGCCGCCTTGCAGTGCTGCGACCGCTGCCTCCACAATGCTGTACGGGCCGTCAAAGTCCGGCATCCCTTGGCCAAGATTGATGGCTTTATGTTCGCGGGCGAGATTGTTGATTTCGGTGAAAATTGTTGTGCCAAATCCTGAAACACGCTTCGACATAGTGGGCATGATGATTACTCCTAGATTATTGATACCATTTGATGTCTTTGACTGCTAATTTTGCTGCTTGTAAATGTGGGCTATCTGAACGGCTCTCGTATTCCCAGTAAACGGTGTGCTTTTCTGAAGCAGCGATGAGTTCTTCCCATAGTTCACGATTCTTAACTGGTTTGCGGGTTGAAGTCTGCCAGTTGTTTTTGATCCATCCTTTGACCCATTGCGATATGCCTTTTTGCAGGTATTCATTATCAGTGAATACGGTGATTTCTGCTGGTGATTGTATGGTGTTTAATGCAGTTGTCGCCGCGATGAGTGAGAGTTGATTGCTAGATGTTTTGCGCTCAATCACACCACTCAGTTCTCGTTCTCGTCCATTTTCGATGATGAATGCTCCCCACCCACCAATTTCTTTTTTATAATTGTAGCGTCCACAAATATAGATTTTCACCGGCGTGTCGGGTAATTCGTTGGGGGCGTTTGCGGTGTCTGCATCGCTGCGAACTTTCCGAATTTCAACACTTGCAAGTTGATGTGCTCGTTCGTTCCACCGGTTGTCAGCATGTCCGCGTACCCGATGCCATGTGATGTCGTGCTTCTCTGTCTCGACGTAGAGTTGCTGCCACAGGTCGGCGTTTTTGACATTGCGCCAATTTCTACGAATCCAATCATCAATCCATCGTGTGATGCCATTTTTGAGATAACTGCTATCGGTATACAGGTCAATCGTATGCGGTTGGTCGAGTGCTTTCAATGCGACGATTGCTGCGGTTAGTTCCATACGATTGTTTGTCGATTCGGGATTGCCACCACTTAATTCTTCTTGACGGTCATCAAATATCAACACCGCACCGTAACCACCGATTCCCGGATTAGGGGCACAGCCGCCATCGGTATAAATCGTGACGTGGGGTTTACGTTCGCTCATGACAGCTATTATGGCGCAAAAAAGATGAAAAGCCCAATTCTGTTTCGGAATTGGGCTTGTTATGGTGCTTTATGTTGTAGTTTGAATTATGCGTTCAGTAGATTGCGCAGCACCGTATGTAAGATGCCACCATTGCGATAGTAGGTGACTTCGACCGGCGAGTCGAGGCGCACGATGGCATCGAATGTGATGACGTTGCCGTCTTCTGCCGTCGCGGTCACAGTGATGGTGTCGAGAGGCTGCACATCGTCGCTGATGGGAATATCGAAATGTTCGTGTCCCGTCAGGCCGAGTGATTCCCACGAGTCGCCTTCGGCAAATGTCAACGGCAGCACACCCATCATCACAAGATTGCTGCGATGGATACGCTCATAACTCTCCGCGATGACGGCTTTGATGCCGAGCAACAATGTTCCCTTAGCAGCCCAATCGCGGCTCGAACCCATACCATAATCTTTACCAGCAAGGACGATGAGCGGTGTATTGTCTTCTTTGTATTTCATCGCCGCGTCATAGATGGTCATCACTTCACCGGTGGGTAGATAATAGGTGACACCACCTTCGCTGCCGGGCACGAGTAGATTGCGCAACCGGACATTCGCGAATGTGCCGCGTGTCATCACCCGGTCATTGCCGCGCCGTGAGCCGTAACTGTTGAAATATTGCTGGCTGACACCGTGTTCAAGAAGATATCTTCCAGCCGGGCTGTCCACGGCGATATTGCCTGCCGGTGAGATATGATCTGTCGTCACTGAGTCACCGGCCTTGACAATCACACGCGCACCTAAAATCGGCTTGACCGGTTCAACTTCGGGCGAAAGGTCGACGAAGAAAGGGGGTTCTTGAATATACGTGCTGGCCTCATCCCATTCGTAGACATCTTCATCTGTACTGGGAATTTCATTCCACATTGGGTTGCCGTCGTAAACATTGCCGTATTGTTCTTTGAACATCTCTGCCGAAAGACTGTTTTGCACAGTGTCCATGATTTCTTTCTGACTTGGCCACAAGTCACGCAGATAGACATCGTTGCCGTCGCTGTCTTGCCCAATTGGGTCGTTATAGATGTCGATGTCTACAGTGCCCGCAAGCGCGTAGGCGACGACAAGCGGCGGTGATGCGAGGAAGTTCGCCCTTACATCGGGGCCAATACGACCGGCGAAATTGCGATTGCCACTGAGTACGGAAGCTGCTACGAGGTCGCCTTCATGAATGGCGTTTACGACCGGTTCGGGTAGCGGGCCACTGTTGCCGATGCAAGTCGTGCAACCATAACCGACGGTGTGGAAGCCGAGTTTTTCGAGATACGGCGTTAGCCCAGCCTTGTCGAGATATTCCGTCACGACTTTTGAACCCGGCGCGAGGCTCGTCTTGACGTACATCTTGCGTTGCAAGCCTTTTTCGACAGCTTTCTTGGCCAGTAACCCAGCGGCTACCATCACGGATGGATTGCTCGTGTTTGTGCAACTCGTAATCGCTGCGATGACGACCGCACCGTGTGTGATGTCTGTGCTGTGACCATTGGCTTTGACGGTGGCTTTGTTACTGAGTTGTTCGTCTTTTAGTTCAAAGCCCTGTGGGCCAAGTGGGGCGGTCAGCACCTTGCGGAATGTCGCTTGCAAATCTTTGACGAGGATGCGATCTTGCGGGCGCAAGGGCCCTGCCACGCTTGGTTCGACACTGCTCAGGTCGAGTTCAAGTGTATCGTTGTAAAGCGGGTCCGGCGTTTCGTCTGTACGGAAAAGACCTTGCTCTTTCGTGTAGCGCTCGACAAGTTGTACTAGGCTCTCATCACGACCGGTGCGCCGCAGGTAGCTGAGCGTCTCATCATCAATCGGGAAGAAGCCCATCGTTGCGCCATATTCGGGTGCCATGTTCGCGATGGTTGCGCGGTCGGGCAGCGACATATTGCTGAGACCTGCGCCATAAAATTCAACGAATTTGCCGACGACGCCCTTCTTGCGCAACATCTGTGTAACGACGAGGACAAGGTCGGTAGCCGTTGCGCCTTCGGGCAACTTGCCTGTTAGCTTGAAGCCGACAACTTGCGGCATCAGCATATAAATCGGTTGGCCAAGCATTGCGGCTTCGGCTTCGATACCCCCGACGCCCCAACCGAGCACACCAAGACCGTTAATCATCGTCGTGTGGCTGTCTGTGCCAACGAGTGTGTCCGGTAAAGCCACTTTGCCACCTTGCGCGTCATCATAAAGTTGCACACACTTCGCGAGATATTCGAGATTGACTTGATGCACGATACCAGTCGCTGGGGGCACAACTTTGAAATTGTCGAAGGCTTTCTGCCCCCAGTGCAAAAATTCGTAGCGTTCACGATTGCGAATGAATTCCATTTCGGCATTTTTTTGCAATGCTTCGGCTGACGCGAAATAGTCAACCTGTACCGAATGGTCAATCACGAGGTCAACTGGCACAATCGGATTGATTTTCTTCGGGTCACCGCCGACTCGCGCCATTGCACTGCGCAACGCGGCGAGGTCAACAACTGCCGGTACACCGGTGAAGTCTTGCAGAATGACCCGCGATGGTTTGAACGGAATCTCAACGGCTTTTGGATCAGTTGCGCTCCACCCGGCGAGGTCATAGACGGCTTGCTCGCTGACTTCCACATTATCGAGATTGCGCAACGCATTTTCGACGAGAATCTTGATGCTGAATGGCAGTTGCTCAATATTGCCGATACCTTGTTCTGTCAGCTTATTCAATCGATAAATAACCGCTTTGCCACTGCCGGTATCCAATGTGCCGCGTGTACCGAAGCTGTCAAGTTTTTGACTCATAACACATACCCCTTGTGTTTAGCGATAATCGGTTCATATGATGACGATAGTCGATCATACAAAGTATTGTACCTGCCATTGCATACCCGCTAATAATGATATTCATTTGCAGATGTATCAATGATTTTTATACAAATGCGTCAAAATAGAAAGTGTGTTATCCTCACGGACACACGATTTATTTGCACAATGCGTTCAATGCACTTCAGTGTACGTCGTTGATGATGTGACATCGGACTTTGGCGAGTATGTGTGGCTACGACAGCAAAAATTATCGTGAGATTATGCCTGTGCGAAATCGATTGGCAGCGTTAGAATGCTGCGGTTTGGTAATGTCTATTTGTAGCTGCTCAACCACAAACGTATGAACCGATTGAAATTGAAATGAAAGGATTTTGAACCACTAAGACGCCAAGAACGCCGAGTTTTCTCCCAAACACTTCGCGATTTTGCCTCTTTGTGTTGAATCTTTTTGTTTCTCTTTCTTAAACACACACGTTGAGCAGTTATTCTATTCGTCTATATTCATGAGGATGATAGTGAACCATGTCTCGTCGAAGAAGTCATAGAGAACGCCAACGTCGTCAGCGCCGAGTGACATATATTGTTGGCGGTATTCTGGTTATCGGTATTGTGGCCGTATTCGTTGTACTCGCGTTGCGTCCGATAGAAGCGCCGATTCCTAATGAAGCTGTTGCACGATATGAAGGCATTCCACAGAGTATCTCCGAAGAAGGGTATCCGATTCTTGGTGACCCCGAAGCGCCGATTCAAATCGTCGAATATTCGAGTTTTGACTGCCCAAGCTGCGCCGTTTTCCATGACGAAGTGATTAAGTCGCTTGTGCCTCGTGTCCGCGATGGGGAATTCGCGTTAATTTACAAGCCGATATTTGGCACGGGCAACATCAGCGATGGTGAGCAAGCGGCGCGGGCGGCATTGTGTGCTGGGCAACAGGGGGCGTTTTGGAGTTTTCATGATGCGTTGTTTGACTGGCAAGAAAAATTTTTGACACAAGCGTATGTCAGCAATCGTCTCAAGGCCGGTGTCGAACAACTTGGTATTGATGTTGCTCAATGGGAGAATTGCTTACAGAGCGATTTGATCGATGATACGCTTGCTTTTGCACGAGAAGATGCTCGCAATGAAAACGAATACAACGGTACCCCGGCAGTCTACATCAATGGACTCACGGCTGCGCCGACACTCGGCAGTATCAATACCGTACTGATTGATGCACAGGCTGAACTTGATGCGGATGCACAGGTGCAGACAGATGAGTCGGATGTGGTTGATGACATAACCCCTGACGAAGCTGCTGACGACACAGCGGATGCGGAAACGGTCAATGAGCCGGTCACCGATGATGCGGATGCAACGCCTGACGAAGCGGCTGAAGAATCGACAGCGACTAATCCATAATTTGCATAAATCTGCACCTGCATTGATAAACGCGACGGGACTCAAGCACGAGTCCCATTTTCGATTCAATCGCGTTTGACGACCATCGGCCCGACTCTGCGCCCGCCGAGTAAGTGCATGTGCAGGTGGTAGACTTCTTGCCCGCCGTCGTCACCACAATTAACGATGAGACGATAGCCTTTTTCGGCAATGCCGTGTTCCTCTGCGATTTGCTTGGCGACGACGAATAGATGACCGAGTGTTTGTTCGTCTTCTGGCGTCACATCGTTGACACTTGGAATTTCTTTGTTGGGTACGATCAAAATGTGTACCGGTGTTTGTGGATTGATGTCTTTGAATGCGGTCACGCGGTCATCTCGATAAACAATATCGGACGGGATTTCTCCGGCGATAATCTTAGAAAAAATGCTGCTCATCAATCAAGTCCTTTCGCCTCATTCGCCTTTGAATTGCGGCGCACGTTTTTCGAGAAACGCCATCACACCCTCATGAAAGTCATGGCTCTTGATGGCGACTTCTTGCAATTGCGCTTCATATTCGAGTTGTTGCTCGAGTGTGTTGTCGAGCGATTTGTTGAGCACACGCTTCGTCAGGCCGATTGCTTTCGTCGGCATGTGCGCGAGTTGTGCCGCGAGGGCAGTTGCTTCGTTGGTGAGTACATCGTCTGCAACGAGGCGATTGACAATTCCCCATTGATAAGCATCCTGCGCACTAAGGCGGTCTTGTCCACCGCGTAATATCGCCAATTCAAATGCTCGTGCTTCACCGACGAGTCGTGGCAGAAAGTATGTTGTGCCACTGTCCGGCACAAGACCAATACCGATGAATGCGCCGAAGACAAAACTTGCGCCTTCCCCCGCAATGCGTAAATCACAAGCGAGTGAAAGCCCACTGCCTGCACCGGCGGCGACGCCATTCACTGCACAGATAATCGGCTTTTCGAGTTTGCGCATCGTAATGATGAGTTTGTGATAGCCGTTGCGCAAATGCTCACTGACCGAAAAATCGTCACCGAGTGCTTGAAATTCGACCAAATCTTGCCCACTACAAAAGCCTTTGCCCGCGCCGGTCAGAATCACGGCACGCACGGTGTCATCACGCCCGGCAGTTTTGAAGGCTTTGATGAGTTCTTGCCCCATCGCGTCCGTCAGCGCATTGTATTTGTCTGGCCGATTGAGAGTAATCGTTGCGACATGTTTGTGTGCTTCGTATAGAATCGTTTCGTAAGTCATCAATGTTTTCCTTTCTACATCGCCATGCCGCCATCAACGACGAGTGTATGACCCGTGATGTAGGCGGCCTGGTCGGAGGCGAGAAAAGCGACGGCATAAGCGACATCTTCGATTTCACCCCAGCGACCGAGCGGGATATGTTCATTCAGTTGGTTCGTCATTTCTTCGGGTAAGTCTTTCGTCAAGTCGGTGAGGACGAAGCCCGGCGCAACAGCGTTGACGGTGACACCGCGCGGTGCGACTTCGCGGGCCAGCGCTTTCGTCAACCCGATGAGACCGGCTTTACTCGCGCTGTAATTGCTCTGGCCACCGTTGCCGAGTATACCGCTCACACTCGAAATATTGATGATACGCCCATAACGTTTGCGCATCATACTGCGGATGGCGGCCTTTGAACATAACCACGCGCTGCGCAGATTGGTGTTGATAACGGTGTCAAAGTCTTCGGCCTTCATCATCATGATGACGTTGTCGCGCGTCACACCGGCATTGTTGACGAGAATGTCGATTTTCCCGTAGGTATCGATAGCCGTTTTGATGAGTGCTGTTGCATCTTCTTCTTGGCTGACATCGGCCCGCACTGCCATCGCCGCCCCGCCAATTGACACGATGTACTTAACGATTTCGTTAGCCGCGTCGGGGCTGCTGTGGTAGTTGACGACGACCGTTGCGCCACGTTTCGCAAGCTCAAGCGCGATACCGCGCCCAATACCCCGACTCGCACCAGTGACGACGGCAACACGGTCTGTAAATTGTGCCATGATGATTCCTCCACACAAGATTAATCAAAATAATATGTTAATCATATCCTCTTCAAGGCGAATCGGCTATGTGCTTAATTATCCCCGCCAACCCAACCGAGCAATTTGATTTGTCCCCGCAGGTCGCGTGTGAGATTGATAGCAGCAAAACCATTCGCATTCGCCGAGTAAATATCGATGCGACCATCGCCACGTTGGAGCACACCCTCGAAGGCTAGGAATTGCCCATTCGGGGAATAGACCGGCTCACACATGCCTGGTGGGGGGACGCCGCGCGCGATGAAATTGAAGTCGTTATCAAACACCGTGATTCCATGCGGACACTGCCCATCAACACCGCCGATGGCGAGGCGGGTGCCGTCCGGTGACCACGCCGCCGCCATGCTGAAGCGTGCGAAACTCAACGCATCGGTGCGCCCGATGACGGAGCCATCTCGGTTTGCCAACACAATTTCGGTTGATGTCGCAGTTGCGCTTTGGAAGACAACACTACTGCCGTCCGGCGACCATGCTTCCGCGATATTGATTTGATTCTCTGGGCCATCTGCGAGACGTGTTTGCTGCACATCACCTGTGACGACATCGGCAATCCATATCGTGCGTTCCGGGTCACCGAACGCAACATCGCCGCTGCCGAATGTCACTTGTCGATTATTCAACCATCGTGGCGGGTCGGTCAACCATTCGTCAGAAAGTTGCCGTACTTCGCGGGTTTCCATATCCATCAGGAAAGGGTGACCGCCGTTGGGAGGGGGCGTATCTGTGCCATCACAAGTGCCCGTCTCGCCCGGAATCCAACTGGCACACACATTGCGGTCGGAAACGAAAAGCAGCGTCTTCCCGTCCGGCGACCATGACGGCCACATATCATACGCGCCATGATGGGTGAGATTATCCGTGAAAGTGCCATCGCGAGAGATGACGAAAATGTCGAGATCATAGCCAGTCGCGATAGTGACAGCCAACAAATTGCCGTCTGGTGACCATACCGGTTCGCTCAAAAAACCGCGTTGCGCAATTTGGCTGATAGGCAGCACCCGATTGCTGACGCCGGTCTCGAAGTCGAGCATATAAAGCCCGGTCGCGCCACCGACCGTATCTTGCCTGAAGTAAGCAATTGCATTTGCGGCAGGTGAGATATAAATCTGCTCGCCCGTCTCTGCTGTTGTTTCAAGAATGGGGATACGTCCAGCAGGATTAGTCGGCGAGGCGAAATACAAAATTTGTGTATCATTGGTGGCCTCACCGGTCGACAGATTGGCGATTGTGTCGCGATTATTTTGGTTGATGAACGCGATGAGCGCATTGTCGATGCCATCGCGGATATTTTCCGGGATGTCGATGAGTTCCCAATTATCGAATGTGAAAGCTGTGGTTGGTCTTGGTGTATTGCTCGGCGTTGGTACAGGTGTCGCAGTCGATACCGGAGTCGCCGTGTTGGTCGGCAATGGGGTAGGCGTAATCGTCGCGGTATGGCTCGGTGTGAATGTGACTGTCGGTTGGGGTGTATTGCTCGGAATCGGGGTAGGCGTATCAGTCGGCATCGCAGTCGGCTGTTGCGTGAGCAGATTGCACCCCGCAGCAAACAAGACGATGAACCATAGAAGATTCCGGGCGATTTTCATGCAGCAAAATTTCCATTCGTCAAACGATTCGCGCTCAATAGCATACCATGACGACAGTGTGTGGACTATGATGAACCCGCCTGTGTGATGAAAAAATGTTGCGAAAAAGGATACTTTTTTGTCAACACAGAGAGAGGATTTTGTGACGGGTTTCTTTATGGAGCAAAAAGTAGAAAAATCGAGATTTACGCAAAATAGACTCGGAAAGTTGTAGCTTCCTGAGCACCTGAAATGTTGCGTGGCTAGATACGCTATCGCTTACTGGATGATAATGTCGCGGGTTGGCTCCGATGTCGGTTTTGGTATCGGGGTGGGGGTCAATTGCTGTAGGGGAATAGGTGTATCGGTCGGTTGTGGTAGCACAACTTCGATAGTCAACGTCTCCCTGATTTGTTGGCCATTCGGATGAATGATGAGCAATGTGTAGGTCGTCGTTTGCGATGGACAAACGGACTGTGCATTGTGCTCAGTTGTGCGTTGATCTTGGAAGAAAACCGAGTCGACATTATCGACATCCCAACGGATCGTCGTGCATTCGCGCGGGGCGATGGATGTCCTGTCTGCACGAAAGTTTGCGTTTGTCGGCGTTGGTGAGGCATTGGGTATCTGTGTGGTGATGGACGGCACGCGAAGCTCCTGCCCGACGCTGATGATGTTGGCATTTTCGATGCAATTGCCCAATTGCAATTCATTGACTGTCAGGCCGAATCGGTTCGCAATATTGAAGAGTGTATCGCCACTTTGAATTACATAACGCCCTGTCCAATCGTCGCGCAAAATGCAACCGGACGCGCGTGCTGTCGGCGGGGCGATGTTTTGCGGAATGTTCGTTGAAGTGGCAGCAGGTTGCACATCTATCGGTTGTGGTAATGTGATTTGACGCTCAAGTAGTGAGAAGGGGAGTTGCCGAATCGCATTGATGTCGAATGCTTCCGGCTCAGACGGGGGTTCGATGACAGTCAAGCCATCTTCAAGACCGAGTCGCAAACGCACTTGTGCGCCCGGTTGAACAATCCGGCTGATGCCAAGCGCCTGCACAATCGCTGTGCCTTCGAGTGTGGCGATGGTCATTTCGTTATTGGCGATAGCAGTCACATAGATGGTTGAACCGAGTGTGACAGTTGCCCCATTCATCGTCATCGTGACCTGCGTATTGTCAGGGGATTGAATAAGCATTGCGGACGGTGGTGCGTTGGTACAAGTCGATGTGTTGAGTCCGGTGCTGACGGTGAAGGTTCGCATATTCGATGTTAAGTCGGGAAGATCGGTGTCGCCAACGAGCAAAAATGTCACATTCTGGCCGGGTAATGTCTCCGGTAGATTGACCTGCGCCCGCAACACGGCAATGCCCCACGTTTGATTGATTTCGTCAAGCGGTGACGCATCAAGGCGTTGAATATCGGTCAGGCTAACAATATCACCTGCGCTTTCAAATGGCGTGTTGTTAGCGGATTGAAAGACGGTTTCAAGTTGCTGGTGTCCATAACAGACTTGATTGCGACCGGGATTGTTGCAGACATTGCCCACCATGTCGATGGCTGATGTCACGATTTCGCCACAAGTCAGTTGAGTTTGTTGGGGAGTGAGGGGCGCTTGTGTTTGTGGTGTGCGGGTCGTTGTTTCCGCCCTCAGATTACATCCCGCCAAGATGAACGCGACGAAAATCAAGAAAGTTTGCCAATGTATCATCGCAATCATCTCCACAGGATTGTGCAAAGCAGGGTTCAATTTTCAGCAAGAACATAATATGAACCACGCTTTTGCCCTTTTTTTTGCAGTATATTTTTTTCGACTAAACCTGCAAGGTCACGACGGATCGTTTCTGCATGAACATCTGGGAATAAACTTTGCAAATCACTGTTGGTGATGCGAGTGTTGGCTTCTTCATGAAGATAAATGAGAGCAGCTTCTTGACGTGGGTTGATTGCTACATTGTTATAGATGCCATTGAAGACTGGTGTTGCGGGTGCCGTCGGGTGGCTACCTTCATCCGACACATTTCGATTGTATAATTCGACACGAAAGCCCCCATTTGTTTCTTCAAATGTGGGTTCGTGCAGATTCTTTTCGCGCATCAGGGCGATGACTCGGTCAACACCATAACCGAGTCGCTCAATGAAACCCATATCCGAAAGCACTTGTACGATAATCGGGTTGCGAGAAAAACGTTCATCTTTAATATTGGCGATGGTCACAGGCCCGGCGAGTCCCCCGGGGCTGGTCACACTCATCCGATTGCTGAAGATAAAAAGACGGATGCCGTCACCTATAATGCTGTAATCGCGGTGGGCGACTGCGTTGACGACGAGTTCACGCGCTGCTTCCATTGGGTATTCGTAACTTTCCTCGCGCGTCATTGTTGTGCTCAAATGCACGCCCTTGCGTAGATTGTCTCTCAGGAAAGTTTCGGCGCGACGAATCTGGTCGGGTAGTGAACCGATGATGTCTTGCCGGGTGAAGGTGTCGCCCATAGCCTCTCCAGCGAAGCGCACGGCTGTGATTTCTGAACCGTGTATAAAGCGTTGTGGGTCTCTACCGAATAACAAGATGCCAGCATTTGTCGGGCGGGTACGCCCATCTTGTTGCACCAAACAACCGCGCTGGAGCAGAACATCTTCAGTCTTGGCATCGCTTGTTCCGCGTAGGTTGCTGACATATTCGCCAGCTTTGTTCCAGTCAAGGTCGTCAAAACTGGCACCCGAAACGACTTCAGTTTCAAAATTAATTTGCCCGCGTTCGATCATGAGTCGTCGTAAATCACGCGGATTGAGCGGGCTGTTTTGTGTATCTTCTCGATAGAGATAACGCCCATCGTTAAGAGCATAGACGTAAGGCATTCCCGAAGGCACTTGTACAACAACCAGTGTTTTATTTTTGAGCCGTACTTGACGTGGCATCGATATGATGAGTGGTGGGTCGAGCGATAATGCTGCTTCCAAAACATGGTCGATTGTGGTGTCAACATCTTGTACCCCATTGATGATTCCATTTTGCCCGATAACACCAATCAAAATTGTTCCACCATGACTGTTGGCGAATGCAGCAAGTGTTTCGGCCAATGTTTGCGAGGGGGTGTGTTCGGCGAACCAGTCTGTTTGATGGTTGTGCCCTTGCTTCAGCAATAGGGCAATATCGTCGACATTCACGACTTTCACGACGTTTCTTGCTCCCTACTGTTTTGATTTCCTTCTTTCGTTCGTCGGTTACGTTTGCGGGTATTCGAGCTTGGTTTGATTAAGACTTTCTTGACGACTTGATCCATCTTGGTGACAAAGACAATATTCATGTCTTTAAGCACTTCTGCGGGAATATCAACAAGGTCTTTTTTGTTCTGTGCGGGTAAGATAACATGTTTGATTCCCGCACGGCGTGCGGCCAACATTTTTTCTTTGATGCCGCCGACCGGGAGTATATTGCCCCGCAGCGTGATTTCTCCGGTCATGGCGAAGTCGCTGCGGACTTTACGTTCGGTGAATGCCGACATGATAGCAATTGCCAATGTGATACCGGCTGACGGGCCGTCTTTGGGAATCGCGCCTTCGGGGATATGAATATGAATGTCGTAATTTTCAAAATCATCGTGCGGAACGTTGAAATCTTCAGCACGAGTGCGCATATAACTCAAGGCGGCCTGCGCTGACTCTTGCATCACATCGCCGAGTTGTCCGGTGAGTATTAGGCTGCCTTTGCCAGGAAAGAGAGACGCTTCGATTGTGAGCGTGTCACCACCGCCGCTTGTCCATGCGAGACCAGTCGCAACACCGATCAAATCTTCAGTGTGAACACGTTGTTCGATGTACTCCGGCGGACCGAGCCATTCGCTCAATTTTGCACGAGTGATGCGCTTCGGATACGGCTGTCCCTCGGCGACGCGGCGGGCAAGTTTGCGACAGACTTTGCCGATTTCTCGATTGAGGTTGCGAACCCCAGCCTCATAAGTATATTCTCGAATGATTGATTGTAGTGCCCGTGTGTCGAACCCGACTTTGATATTGGTGATTCCGTGTTCATCAAATTGTTTGGGGATCAGATGCTTTCGGGCAATGGCGATCTTCTCTTCTTCGGTATACCCTGAGAATTCGATGACTTCCATGCGGTCGAGGAGGGCTGCCGAAAGGGGATAAGTGTCATTGGCTGTTGTGATGAATAAAACTTGCGACAGATCATACGGAACTTCGAGATAGTGATCGGAAAATTCGTTATTCTGTTCGGGGTCAAGCACTTCGAGAAGGGCAGCAGTTGGGTCGCCTCTGAAGTCCATGCCGAGTTTGTCAATTTCGTCCATCATGAAGACCGGGTTGATTGTCCCCGCACGTTTCATTGTTTGCACAATACGTCCCGGCAATGCGCCGATGTATGTGCGCCGATGCCCACGAATCTCGGCTTCATCACGAACACCACCGAGACTGAGACGCACAAATTCTCGTCCGAGAGCTTTGGCGATGCTCTTACCCAATGATGTTTTCCCAACGCCGGGTGGGCCGACGAAACACAACACCGGACTGCGCATCTTGTCGGCAGCGAGTTTGCGCACAGCAATATATTCGAGGATGCGCTCTTTCACACGCGGCAATCCATAATGATCGATGTCTAAGATTTTTTGTGCATGTTCGAGGTCGAGATTGTCATCGCTTTTTTGATGCCATGGCAACGTGACTAACCAATTGATGTAAGTGCGGATGATGCCAACTTCGGGCGACATCGGGGGCATCATTGCGAGGCGGGAGAGTTCGCGTTGTGCCCGTTCATTGATTTCTTTGGGAAGACGTGCTTCAACGATTTGTTGATGAATCTCATTAATTTCTTCTTGAAAGATGTCGCCTTCACCGAGTTCACCTTGAATGACACGAATTTGTTCTCGCAAGAAATTTTCACGGTGGGCATGATCGATTTCTTGTTGCACTTGATTGTTGATTTCGCCGCGCAACTCAAGTGTATTCAATTCTTCCCGAAGCAGACTCGTCAATTCAATCAATCGTTCTTCAAGATTGGTTAGTTGCAGGATGTGAAGGCGCTCTTCAACTGTCAACGCGAGCGTCGATGCGATTAAATCTGCCAGCCAACCGGGATCATCAATATCGGTTATATATTCCAGAATATCGGCAGGGATATTGGGATTCAATTCGCCGATTCGCCGAAACAAGCTAAGAATGGTCATTGTCGCTGTATCGAGATTTTCTACATCGTCGCTGGAATCAATATGTACTTTGGCACGGATGGTTGGTGGTGATGTGTCCGGTACGAAGGAGAGGATTTCGACCCGACGCCGCCCTTGCATAAGGACGCTATCTTGACCGTTTGGGGTTTGTAATAATTCGCCGACAGCAATTTCTATTGCCACGGGATATATATCCGATAATTCGGAAAATATGACCGATGAGTCACGGGGCGTTAACGCAATAATCGTTTGATTATTATCGTGCGCAGTTTCGATGACATCTGCTGTTTCGCTATCCTCAATGATGATTGGTGTGATAATGCCTGGATAGATGGCCGCATCAGCCAAAATAATATATGGGCATTCGATAATGCCATCTTGGTTTGGTTCTGCATCGGGGATGATAAAAAAATCCCTCACATCATTTCGATTCACCAATTATAGTGTTCCTCAAGTTGCATGATTGTGGAATATAGTGATTGAGTGTACCGCATCATGAAAGCGAGTCAAGGCGGGTATTGGCAAATTGCCCCACACAAAAGAGACTCGCGATATGCAATCTTGTAGGCTAGACTTGAGACACTTCGGATAGAAAGAAAACGGATCGAATCGGTTATATGCGTCTTCCAATTTGGCTTATCGTCCTCACTGCAACAATCGGCGTCGCGGTTGTTATTTTTCTCGGACAAACGTTGATTATTAATCCTGACCGTCCCCTCATTGAACATGCTGGATTTGCCCACGGCATCATCACGCCGAATGCTGATGGCGATACCGATATTACACAATTCTCGTACACCTTATCGCGTGATGCACTTGTGTCGATCATGTTAGAATCGCGAGGTGGTCAAGAATTTGTTTTTCGTCAAAATGAGCCGCGCCCTGCTGATGATTATCAGGTCTTGTTTAGCGGCGTTGTCAATGGATTCGTGTTGCCCGGAGAGCATATCGAGGGCGTTGTTGATCGTCGTTTGATGCCCGATGGCGAATATACGTGGCGTTTGATTGCTGAAGATAGCGACACCGGCGAAATTGCTGAAGCAAGCGGGACGCTCATTTTAGAAGATGGTGATGCCACATTGCCTGAATTGGTTGACTTCACAGTGTCGCCGGAAGTGTTTACGCCTAATCAAGATGGTATTCGTGACCGGGCTGAGATCAGCGTCTTTTTGACAAAAGATGCTGATTTGTCGGTTTTTCTTGATGGGCCGAATGGTGAACGTATTTTTATTTCGGAAAGGCAGGAAGGTCGGAAGCCGGGCGAGGCGGGACGGCATCAATTTGATTATGAAGGCGGTGTTGACTTAAATGCAGATCCGCCACCCGACGGCGAGTACACGGTCGTCGCTGAAGCACAGGATGCTGTCGGTCAGCGCATTCGACGCGAGGCAACGCTGATAATTCAAGATGGTGGTAAACCTCTTGCCGAAATTGTTCCGCAACCCATTGGAGCGAGTGTTATTTTTGATGTATTGTCGGGCGATGAATTTGCTGCATCAGAATTTGCCCCGCAAGAATTATTTGTCTCGCCGCCGGATGACCCTTCCGCTTTGAATCTCACTGCCGTCACCATGCCGCTTGGTGATTTGCTGGTCTTCAAGCTCACGGTTGAAAATTATAGCAATGTCCCAATTCGGACGACCGGGCCGCCACCCGGTACGATTTATCAACAAGAACAACGTGCATCGACGCTGGGTTGGCTAGACGAGTCCGGTGCGTGGCGTGTAGGTATTGATTGCGACACAGCGACGAGTGATTATCCATGGCGATGGGCCGTTGGTACAGATGAAGATCTGATTACGGTGGTTGATGAAGAAACGGGTCGCGAATTTCATTATCTGCCTGCTGGTGAACGTGCTGTTGTTTGGGGTGCCATTCGGATGACAGAGTTAATCGAAGCGCGTAATCCACAAAATTGTTGGGCGGGCTTGATACACGAAGATGTTGAAGTCAGTTTGCAGAATTCTCGTGTTGGCGCACGAGAAATTGAACTGGTTGATCTTTCTATTGGTGAATAATCTTCATTTGCGTGCTATCGCGAACATTAGTACCATAGAGACAAACGTATCTTTGTCAACCTCAACCAGGACAAAATTCATCATGAAAACCAAGTCGCCTTATCACGTATTGATTTTTGCCGCCTTGTCGTTGTTTGTTCTGGCGGCTTGCCGAAGTACGACACAAGGGATTGTGTTGCAGCCGACGATTACGCCTACACCACTTTCGACACCGTTACCTGCACTCGCCACGATGATACCCCCCGGCGATGAGGAGAATCCCTTGCGGCTCATGATTCGTCCGGCGCGGCCACTTGCCATTGCGGAAACAGCCGTCAGCGAATTTGAAACACTGATACGTGAAGAGTCGGGGCTAAATATTGATGTCATTCTTGTTGAGCGTTATGCGGATGCGTTGGCCGCATTGTGTGACTCGACATTTGGGCCAGTGTCTGCAGCATGGTTGGACGGTGTTGCTGTTGTCGCTGCTGAGGCACAAGCATGTGGTTCACCAACATTGCAAGTGCAACGAGAGGGGCGCGAAGGACTCGCAGGTGGATTGGCCGGACTGATTGTGTCAAATAGTGAATTGGGTTTGGGCAGCCCGGCGGCACTTGGCGACCGTACTTTCTGTCGTTTGGGCTTTGATGATTTTTATAGTTGGTTTGTGCCGTCTCTCGTCATGCAAGCTAATGACGTTAATCCTCTACGCGATTTGGAATCCGTGATCGATTTCGATGATATTCCTTCAATGCTCACTGCTGTTGCCGATGGTGAGTGTGCCGCTGCCGGGATTCCCGACGGCGCACTGGATGAATTCGACCGCGAAATTGGGGACGCACGTGAGAATATCGCAGTCCTTGAAACGACAGTCGAATTTCCTTATGACATATTGGTTTACCCGTTAGAAGTGCCACTTGGCACACGTATCGCATTGGATGATGCTTTTATTGCCATCGCAAATGATGCCGAGCGGGCTGATGTGCTGGCCGATATACTCGCACAAGATGACATTGTTCGATTTGACGAGGAAAATATCAGCGACTTTCGCGCATTCATCGACTCAACAGATTTAGATTTAAGTCAATTGGGTGAATGATGTCTGATTTGGCTGTCGTGATTGTGACGTGGAATGTGCGCAATTTGATTGCCGATGCTCTCACTAGTTTGTTCAAAGATGTTGCAGATGCTGCATTATC
>RFIA01000220.1 GCA_003695675.1 Chloroflexota bacterium | reverse complement strand
TTTTGATAACGATTGCAAACGATGAATTGCTTGACAAGGCGCTCAAATTACGATAATTTAATCATTATTCTGGGAACGCTCCCAGAAAATTGAGGATAGATATGCCCAAAAAGAATCAACCGCTCAATCTTGAAGATATAGCTGAACGTGCCGGGGTATCGCGCTCTACCGTTTCGCGCGTCATCAACAATGAGCCTTATGTGAGCCAGAAGACCCGCATGAAGGTTGAGCAGGTGATTGAAGAGGTCGGCTTTACACCGAACCCGGTTGCGCGAATGCTCGTCACACAAAAAACACGCATCATCGGTGTCGTCATCCCTCACACACTTGATGATGTCTTCGATGACCCATTCTATTTCCCAACACTGTTGCAAGGTGTCGCCGAAACAACCAATGCGAACGATTATGGCATGTTGTTGTGGCTTGGGCAGTCTGACGAAGATGAGGCACGTTTTCATCGCCGCGTGTTGCAAAACCGTTTGATGGATGGCTTGATTTTGGTCTCGATTCGTGTCAATGACCCGTGGATTGAACAACTATTGGAATCGGATATTCCCTTCACCATGGTTGAGCGTCCACGTCAATTTGAAGAGCACGTGAGTTATGTCGGCCTCGACAATGTGCAGGCGGCACAAATGGCCGTCAAGCATCTTATTGGATTGGGCTATCAACGTATTGGCACGATAACCGGCGCCCTCGATAATTACGATGCGCTTGACCGTCTCGACGGCTACAAAATCGCCTTAGAAAATGCCGGGCGCGATGTTGATGAAACGCTCATTGCCGATGGGGATTTTCGCTATCAAAGTGGGTACGACGCCATGCAATATCTGTTGTCGCAAGGTGTTGATGCTGTTTTTGCAGCCAGTGATCGAATGGCAATGGGAGCGCTGCAGGCATTGCAAGAAGCAGATTTGCGTGTGCCGGACGATGTCGCGCTCGTCGGTTTCGACGACTTGCCGGGCGCACTGCGTTCAAAACCGCCACTGACGACGATTCATCAACCCATCCGGCAAAAAGGCGCACGCGCAGCAGAAATTTTGCTCAACCTGATTGAAGGTGAGATCACAGCACCACAACAAGTCATTCTGCCGACAAAACTTGTTGTCCGCCAATCGTGTGGCGGTGCTGATTAAACGAGCGTTTGAACCTGCCGCTCAAAAATTAAAAATTGTTGGATTATTGATGAAATATCATAAAGATGACATGCGTATCAATCCATTTTATTCACAGGTGATTCTCGGTGCTGAGCGTGAATGCCAGAATCGTAGATTGAGTTTGATGTAGATGCCTCGGCGCCGGTGATGACCGTTTCGCTTAGCACTCGCTTGATAGAGCGTGGCTCAGTTCGCACACTCTAAAGCAATGACATCTTTGCAAGCATGACACAATTCGACGGTGCTAATCTTTTCGGGCAAAATAATCAAGTGAAAGGAGTACAGATCGCATAAGGAAGAAAATTTTCGTGAAACAAATTTCGTCCGTATCATTCATCAATTAGCCATAACGAGGTAAGAACATGTCTAAAAATGTCTATCGTATCGTTCCACTTATGCTTATTATTGTCGTCTTGCTGGGAGCGCTTCCAGCATTTGCGCAAGAACCGGTCACGATTACTTGGTTTGTCGGTCTCGGTACCGGGGCCGCGCCCGAACAACAAGACGCTCAAATCGCAGTCGTTGACCGCTTCAACGAAACCCATGATGATATTCAACTTGAGGTTATTTTTGTCACCAACGATGAAGCGCCACAAACGTTGGCGACACTCATCGCGACTGGCGAATCGCCAGACATTATCGGGCCGGTCGGCTTCGCAGGCACCAACGCCTTCCTCGACAATTTGTTGGACTTGCAACCATTCGTCGACGCAACCGGTTATGATCTGAGTCAATTCGACACCTCCATCGTCGATTTCAATCGCGTATCGCAACAAGGGCTTGTTGGTTTGCCGTTTGCCTTGTTCCCATCATTCCTATACTATCGCCCCGCGCTGTTTGAAGAAGCCGGGTTGGAAATGCCGCCGACTGCTCATGGCGAACCGTACATCCTTGACGGCGAAGAAGTCCCGTGGGATGTCAACACGCTGACAGAAATCGCCAAACGGCTGACTGTCGACGCCAATGGGTTCGACGCCACCGAAGAAGAATTCGACCCTGAAAGCATTGTCCAATGGGGGTTCGTCAACCAATGGACGAATATGCGCCAAAACGCCACCATGTTCGGGCCGGGTTCGTTGTATGAAGACAATGGCGACGGCACCTTCACCGCCGTGATGCCGGACAATTGGCGCATGGCTTACAATTGGGTTTACGACGCGATTTGGAAAGATCATTTCTATCCGAATGCCGCACAGGAAGCCAGCGACTTATTGGCCAATGGGAATGCGTTTGCGTCCGGCAATGTCGCCATCGCGCAAAGCCACCTGTGGTATACTTGCTGCCTCGGTGATGATACCGAATGGCAAATCGCACCGACTCCGTCGTATGAAGGGACAACCACTGCGCGTCTCCATGCCGATACCTTCCGTATTCTGAATACATCCGACAATCCCGAAGAAGCCTTTGAAGTGCTCACCTTCCTCGTCGGCGACGCGTCCCGCGAGTTGTTGCAAGTTTATGGCGGTATGCCCGCACGTCCTGACCAACGCGACCAATTCTTCGCCGACCTCGACGCACGCTTCACCCAAGGTGTCAATTGGGACATCGCTATTGCCAGCCTGCAATTCGTCGATATTCCGTCGCACGAAGAATGGCTGCCGAACAACAACGAAGCCTTCACACGCTTACAATCGTTCTGGTCGTTTATTCAAAGCGAACCCGGCCTAGACATCAACGCCGAAATCGACAATCTCCTCGCCGATTTAGACGCCATCTACAACGCAGCCGAATAAAAGCAACATTATTGGGTGGGGAATCATGCAGTCCCCACCCAATATTTTTTTATACAGTCCGGGATTAAGTATTCTCATGAGGTATCGATTATGTCTACTGTGAGCGACCAAGTTGCATTACAGCAAGACGCCAGACGAACCACAAAAAAAGAAACCAGTTCTGATCTTATGCGCACACAGCGTATATGGGGGTGGATTTTTCTTTCTCCATGGATCATTGGTATTCTGGCGTTCACCGTGATTCCTATTGTGGCGTCATTGGGGTTTTCCTTCACCAATTTTGAATTGAACAAACCCGACCAAGTTGAATTCGTTGGTCTGGCAAATTATGTCAAATTATTTAACGACCCCCTCGTCGGTGTCGCCATTAAAGTGACTTTGCGTTTTGCAGCGCTTGCGCTACCCCTCGCTATCATTCTGCCAATTGCGTTGGCAGCGCTTTTGAATAACAAAAACCTCAAAGCCAAACGCATCTTCCGCACGCTCTTTTATATGCCCTTTATCGTGCCGGTGGTATCGGCAGTTTATATTTGGGGCGGTATGTTGAATTCGCAAACCGGTTGGTTCAATCGCGCCTTGGCGATTATCGGTGTCAACGGCCCCAACTGGCTGGACAGTCAAGTGTGGATTTACCCGGCGCTGGTCATCATTGGCTTATGGGGACTGGGGAATTCGTACCTGATCACACTGGCGGCAATGCAGGCCGTGCCGACGGAATTGTACGAAGCAGCAACCGTCGACGGTGCCGGGGCATTCGGTCGCTTTCGACATGTCACTTTTCCGATGATTTCGCCGGTCGTGTTTTACAATCTTGTCTTGGCCGTCATCGGATTATTCCGTTATTTCGAGATACCTTTTGTGTTGAAAGGTAGTGAAGGCTTTCCCGGCCAATCGACGTGGTTTTTCAATATCCATTTCTTTAGGACGACATTCGGCTTCCTCGATATGGGATATGGTTCGACCTTAGCATGGTTATTGTTCGCAATGACAATGGCTGCGACACTCATTCTCTTTCGCACAGCACGTTACTGGGTATTCTATAGTAGTGGAGAGATGTTCTAATGGCCATGCAAACGAAAAAAATCAATCGCTCTGTGATTTTGTCCCCGGCTTACGCGAAAGAATTGCGACGCTTTGGTGCGGCGTCAATGGTCACATTGTTGGCAACGATTTTGATTACCGCCTATTTAAGCCCGTTTGGTTACATGATTGTGACATCGTTGAAGGACAAAGATCAAATTACCGCAAGCGCGACCGGGCCAATTTTGCCGGTTGAACCGGTGACATTCGAATACGAAGGCGAACCGGCTGAAATTCTCAAAGTGCCGTTGGAAGACGGCAGCGTGCGCGAATTGGCAATTATCCAAAAAGGCCGTCGCGAAAGCACTTTCATCGACCCCAACAATCCGGATGCTGGACCGATTGTGTGGCAAGGCCGTTGGCGCGAGCTAGATGCCGTTTATGAATTCTCGTTCAAGACAGGCAACTTTGCTGAAGCATGGGAACAAACGAACTTCCCGCGTTTGTTGTTCAACACGGCTTTTATCGCCATCACCGGCGTGATTGGCACGTTGCTGTCGTCGATTAGCGTCGCCTATGCTTTCGCTCGCTTCCCGATTCCGGGCAAACGTATTTTGTTTTTGATACTGGTTTCAACGATTGTGCTGCCGCGCCAAGTGATGCTAGTGCCGACCTTCGCCTTCTTCAACTCGATTGGGTGGACGGGGACATGGCTGCCGTTGATTGTGCCGCACTTTTTCTCGAACGGCTTCAATGTCTTTTTGCTGCGACAATACTTCGCCGGGCTGCCGCGTGAGTTGGACGAAGCCGCGATGATTGACGGCGCGAGTCCCTTCCGCGTCTTGGTCTCCGTGATTATCCCACAATCGTATCCGGTTATTGTCGCCGTCGCGTTGTTTCATCTCGTCTTTGCATGGAAC
>RFIA01000219.1 GCA_003695675.1 Chloroflexota bacterium | reverse complement strand
GTATTTGATCGAATACCCCCAAATAACCCCTTTAGTGGGTTTGGTATTTCGGTAGCCGGATGTTTGAACATCTGGCGGCATGGTGCAAGATGCCCGATTGCGTAAGTCCTGACACATTCTGGATTGTGTTGGGGGGCTAATCCCCCGCGACGGTTTCCGGCTCAGCTTGCCAGAAGTCGGGGTCATACGCTGGGAGTTCGCGGCGGAGCGGTTTGTCTTGGCGGAAGCCGAAAGCGTAGTCGGCCTGCATCAATTGGTGAATTTCGCTCGTGCCTTCGTAGATGACGGCGCCCTTGCTGTTGCGCAGATAACGCTCAACCGGGTATTCATCGCTGAAGCCATACGCGCCATGAACTTGCACCGCCTCGAGCGCGGCTTTTACGCTGTGGTCGGTGGCGTACCATTTCGCCATACTGGTTTCGCGCGTGTTGCGGATGCCTTGATTCTTCAACCAACCGGCTCGCATACACAGCAGGTAAGCGGTGTCGTACCATTGCTGCATGTAAGCGATTTTTTGCTTGATGAGTTGGTGCTGTGCGATAGGTTTGCCGAATGTTGAGCGTTCGTGGGCATACTTCACACTGTCTTCAAGGCAGGCGCGGATGAGGCCGGTCGCGCCGGTTGCGACGGTGAAGCGTCCGTTGTCGAGACATGACATCGCGATTTTGAAACCTTCACCCTCTTCGCCGAGCATATTCTCTGCTGGAACTTCGACATCTTGCATGGCGACCCACCCGGTTGACCCGGCGCGGACGCCAAGTTTGCCGTGAATATCGCCGGTCGTCACGCCGGGCATATCGCGGGTGACGATGAACGCGCTGATGCCTTTATGTGCTGGGGTCACGGTTGTATCTGTCTTCGCGAAGACGAGAAAATGATGCGCTTTCGTGGCGAGGCTAATCCACATCTTTTCGCCATTGAGAATATATTTGTCGCCAGACTTTCGCGCTGTCGCTTGCATATTGGCGACATCGCTGCCTGCGCCCGATTCCGTCAAGCAGAATGCCGCATATTTTTCCCCGCGCGCTTGGGGCACGAGGAATTTTTGCTTTTGCTCTTCGGTGCCCCATTGGAGGAGTGCCATGCTGTTCAGCCCAACATGTACCGACATGACGACACGCAGGGTGGTGTCCGCCCGTTCGAGTTCTTCGCATACGAGACCGAGCGTGATGTAATCGAACCCCTGCCCGCCATAACGCACCGGGATGCAAATGCCGAGAATGCCGAGTTCTGCCATGCGCGGTAATGTGGCCGGATTCATTTCCTGCTTGCGATCCCATTCACCAATCGTCGGGATCACTTCTTTATGAGTGAAGTCGACCACCATTTTTTGTGCTTGTATGTGCTCTTCTGTGAGTGAAAAGTCCATTTTATATCTGCTTTCTGATGTGGTGAAGGATCACAGTCACCAAATAATAGATCGGATTTTGACCGAAATTATACCGTGACCGTGTAGCTTAATCTATTGCAGCATGAGTCCGGCGATAAAAGATTGTCGCGCCGGAAAGTTGCTCGTGAGGGGCTTAACCGATTTCGCTTGTTTCTAAGGTGAATGTCGAGCGTGGAAATTGCGGGTTGGTCTCTGCCGCGACGGGTTTCAACTCGAGGGCAATATCATCGTCCCAAAACACCTTGATTTTTTTCGGCAGCATCAAATCATGAATCAATACTTGCTCTTCATCAAGACGCAGGTCGAATAATTGTTCACGACCGCTATCTGGATTCAAGCATGTCACTTTGACGTGTGCCAACGTATAGTCTGGTCGCAGGTGAACGTGAACCGCGTTGTGCAATTGGGTGTTCTCGGCTTTGAATTGATAGGTATCTTCTATCTTCAATTTGATATAATTTTCGGACAATGGCGTGAGCAACAGCGCGGCCATCGCCCATAACCGTTTTTGCATCGAATCGATTTGCTCAGCATCAGTAACAGTTTCGGCGCGGTTGTTGCCACGAACACGATGATATATATTGCCATCATACGCTTCAACGCCGCTTTGCAATTGAATGCCAATTTTTTTGACGCTGAAGTCCCACCGCAACGATGTTGGGAATTGAAAATATGCCCTGACTTCGACCGGAATCCATGTTGTAACCGGACCAACTTTGGCGCGGGTGCGCCCTTTGAAGTCAACGCGCAAACTCTCTAATGCCGGGGGACGAATGCCGTAGCGGGCTTCAATCGCTTGCTTGAGGAGGTGTTTGGCTTCGTCGTCGCCTTGGGCTAACAATAAGATCGGCACGATAGTCTCCTATTTGTATGATAGCTGCCACTCTCATTATAACAGCAATGCACCCCCAACAATGACACAAACTTAATTCTAACCAAAGATTTGGTTAAGAAACAATAAAAAAGAGATGGCACAATGACCATCTCCTAAACTGTTATGCTCGATAATGATTTTAATAGACCGGCAGTGAAGGGTCGATTTTGCGTGCCCATTCGTTGATGCCACCGACGATGTTGTAGAGGCGGTCGCCATCGTAACCGAGTTGTTGCAAAAAGCGGATCGAGTCGGCACTGCGCACACCCGACCGGCACAACACGGCCACATCGCGGTCTCGTGGGATTTGGGCCAAGGGTGTTTCTTCAAGCAATTTGCGACCGGCCAAGATCGCGTTCATATTAGCTTGAATGTCGGGTTTCGGCAATTTCATGCTACCATCCAACGCGCTGATTTCCCACTCGTTAGGATTGCGCACATCAAGGATGAATAAGTCACTGCCGTTTTCAAGCCGCGCTTTGAGTTCTTCTACAGTTATTTCTTTCACAACACTGTCCCCACTATGATTCGTATATTCACTGTGGTCATGCGCTGGAACGCCGCAGAATTGTTCATAATCAATTAATTCTACATCGTCTGCCGCGATACCGCATACCGGGCAATTCGGGTCTTTGCGAACTTTAATCGTCGTGAAGCTCATCTCCAACGCATCGTAGAGCAGCATCCGCCCAATCATTGGTTCGCCGATGCCCAACAGCAACTTAATCGCTTCGGTGGCTTGCATCGTGCCGATTGTGCCCGGTAGAATACCCAGCACACCGCCTTCGGCGCAACTCGGCACGAGGCCGGGCGGGGGCGGAGTCGGGAACATGCAGCGATAGCACGGGCCTTCTTTGGCATAGAAGACGCTCAATTGCCCTTCAAAACGAAAGATGCTGCCATACACATTCGGCTTGCCGAGTTTAACACAAGCGTCGTTGACGAGATAGCGTGTTGGGAAGTTGTCGGTGCCGTCGATGATGACATCGTAAGGCGCGAACAATTCAAGCGCGTTGTCCGACGTCAACGGCACATTGTATTTGTCAATATCGACATAAGGGTTAATATCGCGGATCCGTTCTTCGGCGCTGTCGAGTTTGGGGCGACCGACATCGCGTTGCCCATGAATTACTTGCCGTTGCAAATTGGTGTCGTCAACGACATCGTAATCGACAAGACCGAGACGACCGACACCGGCTGCGGCTAAATACATCGCCAACGGGCTGCCGAGTCCACCCGTGCCGATCAACAAAATACTCGACGATTTGAGTTTGCGTTGTCCTTCAATACCGACTTCCGGCATGATGAGGTGGCGGCTATAACGACGCACCTCTTCATTGGAAAGCTCGGCGACAGTTTCTACCAACGGAATCATAAAGCGCTCCTTAGTGCTACAGGTAGCTCGTTACCTGTTCGTTTACCGGTTACAAATTGACCGTGACACGTTCGAGTTGGTGGCGTAATTTTGTCACATCGGCGACGCCATAATTGACCTGTTGCGGTTGCCCGGCGCCGTTGAGTATAAACGTTGTCGGCACAGAAAACACCCCCCATCGGTCGGCTGTCTCGGGGTTTTCGGTCGCATCGACCTTGATGATTTGCACTGCTTCGCCCATCTCGGCTTCAAGACGTGCCAATGCCGGTTGCTGTTGTGTACGACAGGGAATACACATTGGTGTCGTGAAGTACACAATGGCCGGTGTATTCGGCTTTAATGTTTGCAACAACGGGTCATCAATGACTCGCTTGCGGGCACGATTGACCAACAAAGCACTGAAGCCTTTGTAGACCAGCGCCCCCGCCAGCAAAATCAATATTACAGCAGCGACACGTTCCAACATGAGACTACTCCTGTTCGATAGGTGCGTACTTGAAACCGGGAACACCAGCGCGATTTAGTTGATAATAAACCCAGCAACCAAGACAGAAATTTTCCCAGAAGTTGAGATTTGCCAAGACGACGACAATCGCCACCAAAATCCAGCCGACGAGCGATGCCCCCACGAGTAAAGCAATCGTCGCCGCGCCGTTGAAAATTGCGCCGACAAGCATGGCAAAGCGATGCGGTTCAGGATTGTCGGTGATGATATTGGGCTTGAAGATTGCGGTGGGTTTGATGATATGGTGATAGAAAAGACGATAGGGGGCAAACGGTAGATGCAGTGCGCCGAGCAATTGCGCGAGACCGACGAAAGCCACCAGCACCCACGTATTGATGATAAAGGCAAGAATCAACAGCGAAATTGTCAGCGCTTGCCCAGTTTTCAAACCGGTTTGGTCAACTTTGCGTAATTCATTTGCGTGTGTCACTGTCATGATTGTTTCTCCTCAAAGTTGCGCCAGTATCTCGTTTCTACTACGCTGCGCCACCGGCAATGCTCGGAATGATACGTAGATTGTCGTCGGCATCGATTTCTGTATCTAAACCGTCGAGAAAGCGCACATCCTCGTCATCGATAAAAATGTTGACGAACTGCCGCAATTGACCATTCTCAAACAGATGCGGTTGCAAGTCTGGATGTTGCTCGACGAGATTCTCAAGAGCGCTGCCGACGGTTGTCCCTTCGACGACGACTTGTGCTTCGTTGCCGGTATATTCGCGCAGTGGTGTTGGTATTTTTATTTGGGGCATAATCGTTCTCCTTAAACATGATTTGTGATTGATGTTTGTCCGTCACGTTGTACAATATCGATAGGTTTGCTGGTCGGGGGTCAGCCGTTGCCCCAAACAATTGACTGACCTCTGACCGCACCACATTTACTCAACATTCAACACACCAGCATCGAATTGTGACCGATCTTTGCGTAAACGCCACACGCGCATATCAACGGCTTTGCCATTTTGTACCGACGTGATGATGTAGACGAAATTCGGTAGCGCGTGCTCACGGTCATACTCCGATGGAATCGCCGGTGAATTCGGATGGCTGTGATAATAACCGAGCAAGGTTAAGCCGCGAGAGTCGGCTTCGTCTTCGAGCCGCATCCAATCTTGCGGTGTCATCGCATAACGATGATATTGCTCTTCGCTTTCAAAGACATTCTCGATGGCAATCACATCGGTGATGGTGGTTGTGTCGCCATCTTTATCGCCGAGCAAAAAACCACCGCCTTCATTCGGGAAGGTTGCTTCCATTTGCTCGAAGATTTGCGCTTGCAATTGCTTGCTCAGTAAGACATTCATGTCGCTGCGTCATCCATAAAATAAAAGAGCCAACCTGCCCGGTTGACTCTTGATGTTATCCAATCAATATGATGGTCTACACATCACATCGCCAAGTCTCCCGGCAGGCGCGTTGAATCGCCCATACACAAACAGGTACAGGTACACAGACAGGGCATCATTGCCGGAAGTTTGGACATCAAAATCGTATTCATGGCGAGTAGATTAACACGTCTTCGCGCCGAATGCAAGTGAGCAATTAAGTCCATCTCGGACATTCTGATGCGTACTGGCATACGCTTATAGGCCTAGTGATGATATACTGATATGTACTGGTATAGAAGCATACGCCACAAATAATCTTACATAGGGCGTATATTTGTAACTGCTCATCTGTTTTTGTAATTGTGTGACGGATGTTGTTTGTGTTCATGCTCTGCAAACTGTGCAGTATAGCGAACCAATGAACACAATGGGAGGGGCACAGCATGTCTGTGCCCCTACTATGATGCCAAGCTGCGGGTAGGGCATCCTGATGATAGGTGGGCAGCTACGACATTTCATCATTTATCCTACAAATTTGATTTGTAGGTATAACCAACTGTATTGTTTTTGCCTGAAGGAGTAAAAAATGACTACTGGCACTGTGCAGGGCTTAGAAGGTGTTGTCGTCGCCGAGAGCACCAAAAGCCTCGTGAATGGCATTGAGGGTAAGTTAATTTATGGCGGTTACCGCATTGAAGACCTTGCCGAAAATGCGTTGTTTGAAGAAGTGGCTTTTCTTTTATGGAATGACCGGTTGCCGAACAAAAGCGAGCTTGAGGGCTTGCGACAGACGATTGCAGCCGAAGCGTCCGTCCCGGACGCCGTGATTGAAATGCTCAAGGTGCTGCCGAAAGAGACCAACTCCATGGCGGCGGTGCGCACGGCTGTTTCGATGTTGTCCCCTTATGACCCCGATGCCGAAAATTTGACGGATAAAGATGTCGCGCAGCGTAAAGCTGTCCGGTTGACGGGGCAGATTACGACGATTTGCGCGGCATGGGCGCGGATACGCGAGGGGAAAGAACCGGTCGCGCCACGTCATGACCTCACATTGGCACAGAATTTCATCTATATGCTAACCGATGAAGAGCCTGACCAAACGTCGAGCGATGCCGTCAATGTGTATCTTGTTTTATTGGCTGAGCATGGCATGAATGCCAGCACATTTACTTCGCGTGTGGTGACAGCGACGGGGTCGGACATGCACAGTGCGGTTGTCGCGGCGATAGGTGCGCTCAAAGGCCCGGCACACGGCGGTGCGAATAAAGAGGCGATGAAGACCTTCCTTGAAATTGGCGATCCCGCCCGCGTTGACGAGTGGTTCCAAACTGAGGTCAAGCAAAAGAAACGCCGCATTATGGGTATTGGGCATCGGGTTTACAAAGCGCTGGACCCGCGTGCCGCCATTCTCAAACGTCATGCCAAAGCGCTTGCACAAAGCACCGGCAATACGAAATGGTTTGAGATTGCTAATCGGTTAGAAGAAACGGCACGCGCTGACGAATATTTCATCGAACGCAATTTGTATCCCAATGTCGATTATTACAGCGCGATTGTGTTGTATACGCTTGATCTCGATGTCGATATGTTCACGCCATTGTTTGTTATGGCGCGCGTTGCCGGATGGACGGCGCATATCATTGAGCAGATGGGCGGGCGGCTTATTCGCCCCAAAGCGCAGTATGTCGGCGAAACCGACCTCGCTTGGGTGCCACTTGAAGCGCGTTGAGTGTTTTGGGCTGCGAATTTGTCCGACTGTGCCTATAACGAATGAGTCGATTAGAACGAGAAGATTTTGAACCGCACAGATACAAAGAGCGCTCTCCAAGAACGCGCTTTGCAGCTTTGTCTTTTTGCAGTTTTGCGACTTTGTGACGCATCTTTTGTGAGGGAATATTACCGGAGGTATGGGGAATGAAGTATCTCGGTCGGTTTGTCGCCGTTTTGTCAGTATTCATGGCCTCGATTGTCTTCGCACAGAGGCCGCCCGCCGTACAAGAGTTTACCGGGTTTGTCGGGCTTGATGATGTCGTTTTCTATGACATGTTCGACTTGCAAGCTGGAGATACGTTGTACCTATTCGTCGAGGCGATTTCTGGCGATCTCGACACCTTTATCGCCGTCGGGGACATCACCTTCGGCGATGTTTTTGCTGAGGATGATGATAGCGGGGCGGGAAGAAATTCACGCCTTTCCCTCGTTATTCCACAAAGTGGCGATTATTCGATTGCGGTGACCAATTGCTGCGGTGTGACGTCGGGTGACTATCGCTTATTGATAGGCATCAACGCGCCCGCCGTGCTCAACGGTACGGCTGTGCCGACCGGTGACGAGATCGCTGTGTTATTTGATGGCTCTGGCCCCAGCGACTCTGGTGGCGGATTCCTAGAATTCACAGATTGCACGGTGCTTCAAGAACGCCCGACACTCAGCGGGCCAGAATTGACCTTTGAGACCGACCGCTTCGTCATTCATTATACAGACACCGGTCGCGACAGCGCGTCGCAAGTTTTTGTCGAAGAAGTCGCCAATGTGCTGGACGCCGTCTGGCGTGTACAAATCTTTGAGCAAGGGTGGCCACCACCACTCACGGATTGTAATGAGGGCGGCGACAAGCGTTTTGATGTTTATCTGATGGAGATTTTCAGCGACGACAACACACTTGGTTATGTGATTCCTGATGCCTTGGTCGGCGACAACCCGAATTCAGAAGCGATAGAAGAATACGCCGGATACACGTATCTTGTGCTCGACAATGATTTTATTGGCACGGGCAATACACGCGCCGCGATACGCGCGACGACTGCTCATGAATTTAATCATGCGGTGCAATTTGGCTTTGACGCCAGCGATGCGTTTGATGGCGTTTATGAAGCAACTGCGACATGGGTGGAGACACAAACATTCCCCGAAGATGAAGATGCGACGCCGTATGTTGAAGACATTTTTGAATTTCCCGATGTATGTCTTGGCGGTTTGCCGGACGACCCGAATTTTGATCTCCGTATTTATGGCGAATGGTTGTTGATTGATTCTATCGCACAGGATTTTGGCGACCACTCAATTATTGATTTGTGGGGCGTGATTGCAGTCGATGAAGGCCTTGACTCATTCTACAATTTCTTTGCCTCGCTTGGCACGACTCCACAAGAAGTGATTGAACGCTATGCGATCCGTAATCTTTTGCTCGATTATGATCTTGCCGGTCGTTTTCCCCAAGTTGTCCGCGTCGAAAATGCTGTCACCGGCTTCGGCAAAGTTGCCCCACGTCAGTCAGGTGTTGAGCAACTTGCGGTCGATTATCTGCAAATTGTCAATAAGAATCGCTACACGTTCACGATTAGCGATCAAGATTTACACATGATAGTTGTCGGGGTCAATCAGTCTACAGGGCAGGCGACCGTTTTTGATCTTGGCGTGCGTGGCACGGTAGACACAACGCCGTTTGACTGGGCTTATCTGCTCATTTTGAACGAGAGGGTTCATGATGATCCGAATAATTGCACGGCGACCGATTGGACATTAAATGTGACCGATGGTTCCGCAGACGTGCTCACATTGCCGGATGCGGAACTTTGGAACGCGACCAATTTCATCCCGGCAACATAGACGCGGTTGTGCTGGGTTCGAATGCGACGTTTGATTGCATTCCTATTGTTTGTGTTCGTCTTTGTTGTGATGGCTGTCGCTGTTGTGTGGTTTGTATTTGTGCGGCAGACGGTCGCCGACATTGTGTGTCTGCAACAAACGCGCCCAACCCTCAGTGGTGAGGCACACGTTCATGATGGTGGGCGCTTCCTTATTCATTACACACTCACCGGGCAAGATGCGACAACTGCTGAATTTGTTGCGCAGGTTGCGGCAGCGCTCTATCGTATTTGGGATGTGCAAATTGCACAGCAAGATTGGGACGAACCTGCGCCGGATTGTGGTGAAGGTGGCGACAATCGTCTCGATGTCTATCTCATGGACACAATCGGTCGGCAAGGTGTATTCGGTTATACACAACCCCAATCGCTCATCAGCAGTGACCCAGAGATGCTCATCCCCGACGATGCGTCGGCTTACAGCTATCTCGTGCTAGACAACGATTTTTCGACACGCGCATTGCCGCTCGAATCGATGCGCTCAACTGCGGCACACGAATTCAATCATATTGTGCAATTCAATTATGTGCGCAGCAGCGAGACGCTGCCTTTTTCTGAGGCGAGCGCGACTTGGCAGGAAATTCAAACATTCCCGGAAAACGATTTTATCTCATCGTTTACGGCGGATTTATTCACGACGCTTGATGAATGTCCCGGTCAATTCGGTGCGGGGTTTCGTCCGTATGGCGAATGGTTGCTGATGGACTCGCTGGCGCAAGATTATGGCGCCTCGGTTGTGCGCCGTTTGTGGGAGGCGATGACCGAAGGCGAAGGCATGATGGCTTTCTACACACTTGCTCGGCGTTTGAATGTTTCGCCGCAAGAAATTGTGCAACGATTCGCAGTCCGGAATCTGCTGCTTGATTACGCGCTTGCCCCCCGCTTCACGGCACAAATCCCGCTGGAGGCGACACTCACCGACTTCGGCAATCTATCGCCATTGCGCGATGGCGTGCAACAACTTGGCGTCGATTATGTGCATATCGCCAACAGACGACGCTATACATTCGCGCTTGAACAAGATCACTTCAGTTTGTATGTTGTCGGCATCAATCAAGGGGCGAACCGCGCGACAGTGTATCATCTTGGGCGCGGCGGCACAGTTGATACGACTGCCTTCGATTGGGCGTATTTGCTCGTCTTCAACACAGCGACATTCGATCATCCCAACAATTGTGTGACGACGAATTGGCGCGTTGTTGTCTCAGACGGCAGGCGCAACCCATTGACTCCCGCGCTTGATGAAGTGTGGGACGCGACGAATTTCATCCCCGTGCAATGATTGTTATACACAAATCTTTCAGAGTGTAGCTCGCTAAACCCCTACGGGAAGCGTTCCCAATACGTCAAGTCTTGCCACGTAATTTTCTTCCACGCCCGCATCCCGGTTTGGTCAACTTTGGCTGCATGACCGATACAGATGAACATCTCTGGGCTGAAGCTCTCCGGCAAATTGAGAATGACCCGAACAGCAGCTTGGCTGAACGAGGTGACCGGCCCGCTTGCCAAGCCGAGTGCGTGGGCGGCGAGCATCATCGTTTGTGCCGCAGTGCCAACGTCAATGTAAAATGAGCGGTCGTGTTCAGGGACTTTATGCTGCCTGACGACATCCCAATTGATGCAAATTAGAATTAACACGGGCGCTTTTTGGAACATACCCGGCGAAACCATCCGAATCAGACGGCGTGTTGTTGGGTTTTGCACCACAACGAAGCGATGAGGACGGAGATTGCCGCCGGTTGGTGCCCATCGACCGGCTTCGAGAACTTGCTCAAGCTGTTCGCGCTTGACCGGTTCATTCGTCATGTGCCGGATGACACGGCGCGTTCTGATATTCTGCAACACTTGATTGCTCATGACTGCGCCTCCGCAAGCCCATACCGTTCGACGAGTTGTCCCGCAACCGCTTTGCACAAGTTATCTAATGCGGCGGTGTATCCTTCGACATCCGACATCTGCATGTGCAATTGTGGGATTTCTTCCGTCATCTGGGTCAATAACGGTCGGGTCTCTTTTGATGCCCGTGCTTTGATGAACCCACTCAAGCGATCAGCCGCCGTCAATAAACGAAGCGGGCCATATTGTGCCGGTTCATCCAATTGAATACGTGCTGAAACAATCAACAATGTCAATAATTCCATCGCTTCGTCTTCGTTGAGTACCCATTTTTCAGCCATATTGTCCCCCATCCATCCTTTGATGCTGATTCGATATGGATGATTATACCGTTTGTGAGGCGCAGGGGCGATGAATTGCCCCGTTGTGGTATTAACTTTGTTTTGCCTCCCCGTTTGAAATAGTGTACGATGTATTTGACATTGTTTGCGTGAGCAAAAGATTGCAACGCAAAGGGTGAATTGCCTTTCTTCGCGCACTTGGCGGTTCAATATCGTTTGTTTTGGTTGATGCTTTTAATGTAGGTTCGGCAAATACAGTAGAAAGTTATGACCATTGATTCCATTAAGCGATGTCAATCCCACACGACGTACTCCCTATATCACCTATCTATTGATTGGAATCAATGTGGTGGTGTTCTTCTGGCAGCAGACAATGGAGCCGGAAGAATTGTTCCGCACCTTTTTGCAAAATTCTGTTGTACCGATTCTTGTCTCGAATAATCTCTTTTCGGTTGAAACCGCGCTCGATATAACGCGCAGCATGTTCTTTCATGGCGGTTGGACACATCTCGGCGGCAATATGCTCTATCTGTACATCTTCGGCGATAATATCGAAGATAGGTGGGGGCATTTCCCATTTCTCATTTTCTACTTCATGAGTGGATTTGGAGCGTCGCTGCTACAGGTCGCCGTCGATCCCGATTCGCGGATTCCATTGATTGGCGCGAGTGGCGCGATTGCCGGTGTACTCGGCGGTTATCTCGTTTTGTTCCCGACAGCGCGTATTCGGAGTATTGTGTTCTTTGGTTATTTTATTCGCTTCATCGAACTCCCGGCGCTGATTGTACTTGGATTTTGGTTTGTGCTGCAATTTTTCAATGGTGTCGCGAGTCTCGGCGTTTCGGCGGAATTTAGTGGTGGCGTCGCCTTCTTCGCGCATATCGGCGGTTTCGTCGTTGGCCTCTTGTTGACATTGCTATTGCTGCCCGCGTTGCGCAGCCGCAGACATGAATCGACGGTTATTTTTGATGCCGATGACGCATACTCAAATTGGCGCTAAACCATGAATCGTTCGATACAACATAATCACGAAACGGGCCTCGTGCCCGGCGCACAAGATTTTGGCATCAATCTGTTGTTGCTATTGCCGGGACGTGTCAGCAGCCATCATACGCAGCGGGCGTATTATCGCTGGATTGACCGTTATTTGGTCGATATGGCTGGGTTGCGACCGACGACTTCCGGCGATGAACGCTTGTCACGGATGGCATCGCTGCCGATACAACCGTTGCAACGCAGCATGAGTGCGCCGCAACTCCGCGCATGGCTTGGGATGCTCGTCGAAGAGGGGCATGGCAAGCAAGGTGTGCAACAAGCGCGGGCGGCGATTGTCACGCTGACGAGTTTGTTGGCCGAAAGCGAATGGCTCGACGAATACACCGCCGCCACGATGCGCAATGTCCGCATCCCCAACGCGCCCGATGGTCAACGGCAGGGGCGGTGGTTGTCCCCATCACAAATTCGCACGTTAATGAATGCGGCTCGCGCGATTGCCACCTCGCGCAATCAAGAATTGCGCAATCATGTTGTCGTCACGATGTTGTGTACGATGGCGCTGCGCCGTGACGAATTGGCCTCTGCCAAATGGGGCGACCTGTCATTGCAAAATGACCGTCCGGTGATGCGCGTGCGCGGCAAGGGGCGAAAACTCGCGATAATCGATTTGCCGAAGCCGGTCTTGCGGGCGTTAGACTCGTGGCGCGTCGCTGTTACGCCGAATGCCTTGCATCCACCGGCAGAGTCGCCGCTTGTGCGCCGTTTGTGGAAAGGTGGGCGGGTCAGCCGCAATGGGCTGACGCCGGACGGCATTTGGTTGGTGATTAACGAAGCCTCGACCTTCGCCGGGCTTGGGCATGTCGCGCCGCATGACCTACGTCGGTCAGTTGCCGGGGCATTGCAAGAAGCCGGTGTGCCGATTGACAAAATCAGCCAACTGCTGCGTCATAGCAATGTTGCCGTCACCGAACGTTACCTCAGCAAATTGCCACAACGCAATGAAGGCGCCGTCATCATGAGCGATGTCCTCGGCCTTGATGATGATGCGTGGTGACACCCGGCTAAATCGTCGGCAAGAACAACGCGATGATATTGACGACAATTTGGCAGAGCCACGCGGCGGCGAGGCCGTTGCGTTCGCGCACATAACTGTAGAGCATATTCGCCATCAATATCGTTGTGCCGATGACGACGGCTACGACCGGGAACTCGCCGACATCAAGCAACGGGAAAAACAGCAGCACCGACCACAAACTGCTCAACAAACCGACCAACCAAAATGGCAACATCTCTTGCAAGACGCCGCGAAAGAACAACGTCTCTGAGAGCGGCATCACGAAGACGAGATAGGCGAGAATCGTGCCCGGCTTCAAATCGACGAATAGCAGCTCAACGGTTGTGCGCAATGTGCTGCCGCCGAATGCGAATACCGCCCCGCCGAGTATCAAACCGAAGGTGATGCCCCAACCGAGATTTTCCGGCGTTTCTTGAGCGATGCGGGCGCTGCGTCCAAGCAACCATGCTAGCACCGCGAATCCGGCGAGTATCATCCACAAAATTGTGTAACGTAAATCACTCGATTCGGGAATCAGTGGAATCAGGCCGAGACTGAGGCCGAGCGCGATGATATAACCGAAGGTTGGGTCGTTGGTTGCGCCGCGATAGGCGACATGAGTCTCTTTGCTCTTTGTGTCGTCCGCTTCTTCTACGGCCTGCTTCGCCTCCGACCGCGCAACCGTCGCCGCAAGCGCCGCGTCGAGGTCAACCTCTATCTCTTCCGGCATGTCGTCGGAATAGAGTGGGCCGCTACGTGATTGCGATTCGTCCGGTGGTATCGACTGACTCATGACAAGAGTGTGTGCATCGCTGCTACAACTTGGTCAATATGGTCGCGGGTAATCCAATAATGCGTCATAGCGCGGAATAATGAACCGCCGCCGTAAGGCTTCATCAAAATATTATAATCATCTTTCAAGCGGTCGCGTAATGCTTGCGGTGTTAAGGGCGCGTGTTCGTCGAGTTCAAAGTAGACGAAGTTGGTATGCACCCTGTCCATATCGACATGAATATATGGCACATTCGCCAATCCTTGCGCTAATGCCCGGGCGTTGGCGTGGTCTTCGTGCAAACGCTGCGGCATATCGCGCAGCGCAACGAGACCTGCCGCCGCAATGATACCGGCCTGTCGCAAACCGCCGCCGAGTAATTTGCGGGCGCGATGGGCATGATAGATAAATTCTTTCGATCCGACGACAATTGATCCCATCGGGGCAGACAGTCCCTTCGACAAGCAAAATGTCAGGCTGTCGGCGCCGGCGGCCAATTCTTTGACGGGGATATTGAGCGCCGCCGCCGCGTTGAAGATGCGCGCGCCGTCGATGTGGAGCTTGAGATTATTCTCGCGGGCGATGTCCGCTACCTGTGCAATATACTCTGTCGTCAGGGGCACACCACCGCGAATCGCTTGCGTGTTTTCCAATGCGATCAGACTCGTGCGCGGTTGGTGGGCATCGTCTATGCGAATGGCCGCTCGAATCTCGTCGAGGTCGAGGGTGCCGTCAGCGCGGACTTCAAGCGTGTTCAATTGGACACCGGCGACGACGGCAGAACTACCGGCTTCGGAGCGAAAGATGTGCGCTTGTTTACCGACGATGATCTCATCGCCGCGCCTGCAATGCGCCATAATCGAGACGAGATTGCCCTGTGTGCCGCTTGCAACAAGCAGCGCCGCCTCTTTGCCGAACAGGGCCGCGGCTTCGTCTTGCAATCGATTGACTGTCGGGTCGTCGCCGTAAACATCATCGCCGACTGCCGCGTTCGCCATCGCTTCGCGCATCGCCGGGGTCGGCCACGAAACGGTATCGCTGCGCAGGTCGATGGCGTCCATCGCAAAATCGCCGTGTGGACGAATGATTTCGGTCGAGGTGGTTTGTACCATCTTGTCATCCTTTGTCGAAAATACGAGTTCAGTCTTCAAACAACACGCTTTGAACAACCACTAAATCATCGCGGAAAATCCAATTTTTGTGTTTGTAATACGCTTGTCCGATTTGATTGTCACGAAACAAGAACAGATTGCACTTATGGATGTTGAGCGTTTTAAGCTGCGCCAATGATTTGTCGAGTAAGGCGGTTGCGATTCCTCGCCTACGATGTGTTTCGGCGACAGCGAGATGATGGATATACCCGCGCCGCCCGTCATGTCCACACAATATCGTCGCAACAATTTGTGCATCAGCAAGCGCGACGAATGATAAACCCGGATTGCGCTCAAGAAATTGTGTGATTTGCTCCCGCGAGTCCGATTGACTGAGGCCGATGCCTTCTGTCGCTTCCCACAATGTGCGGACATCGGCATAATCACGAGGTTGCATGGCACGAATCGTGTACATGATATGCGCTACAACAATGCTTTCAAACGGCTGCGGTCAACATTGGCGCCACTCAGCAAACACACAACCGTCGCCCCTTGTGGTATATCGATCTTTCCATGCAACAACGCCGCGAATGCCGTCGCCCCCGATGGCTCGGTGACGATTTTGCAGCGTTCCATAATCGCACCCATCGCCGCAGCAATTTCGTCATCGGTGACGAGAACAATATCATCGACATAGCGCTTGACGATTGTCAGATTATTTTCGCCAATCGACGGCGCAGCTAACCCGTCGGCGATGGTGTTGATGCTGCTGAGCGATACCACGCGGTCTTGTTCAAGGCTTTGTGTCATCACATTGGCGCCGACCGGTTCGACACCGATGACTTTCGCCCGTGGATGTTTGAATTTGATGGCCGACGCGACGCCCGAAATCAAACCGCCGCCGCCGACTGGCACGAGGACGTAATCCGGTTCGGCGACATCATCGAGTATTTCGAGGCCAAGCGTGCCGTGCCCCGCGATTAAATCGGGGTCTCCCCACGGCTCAAGAAATGTCAGATTACGTTCTTGTTGGACTTCATCGGCTTTCGCGAACAATGTCGTCACATCGCCGTGTAAAATGATCGTCGCGCCATAACCGCGCGTTGCTTCGACTTTGCTTTTCGGCGCGGATTCTGGCATGATGACGGTCGATTCGACGCCGAGCAATGTGGCCGCATAGGCGACTCCTGCCGCGAGATTCCCCGCAGAGATGGCGAGTACGCCGTTACTTTTGGCCTCATCGCTCAAATGATAAATTTTGTTGATCGTGCCGCGCGGTTTGAATGACCCGGTTTTCTGGAAAACCTCTGCTTTGAAGTAGAGCTTGACGCCAAGCTGTTCGCCGAGCGCGGTTGATGTCATCATCGGTGTGCGATGAATATACGGCTTGACGATTTCGCGGGCTTCAAAAATATCGTTGAGCGTGACAATATCATGATCTGTGAACGACATAAATTGTGACTTCCGTTGCTTGTGTGTCAAAGTATGATCGTTGCCGATAGTAGTCCTGTTGACGCGATTACGCAAGCACCACCTGTTATAATGTGATCGGGAGGGTGTATGACCGTTCTGACGATTTCACACGTCACCAAACAACTTGAGCGCAACGGACAACACTTCACCGCGATTGATGACGTTTCGCTAAAGAT
>RFIA01000218.1 GCA_003695675.1 Chloroflexota bacterium | reverse complement strand
CGGGGGATGTCGGCGGGGGCGCGACCGGCGCAGGCTGTGGCGAGGGCGCTGTCGGCATGGTTCGCACAGGCTGCCCATCGGATGGTGGCGGCGGGGGCATGTCCGGTGGTGGCGGCGGGGGCGAGGGCGACGGCGATTGTGCTTGGCGTTGGAAAATCGCCCGGAGCACGTCAATAATCACATTCAAAGCGCCCATGATAGTTCCCCCTGTCAATGCAAGTCGCGGTGCGATAACCGGTATTTGTGCGATGTTGCGCGACGCTCATACGAAGTTGGTAAGATATTACAAACATTCTCGGTTTGCACTACACACAAAAACACGGTATTGTTATACTTAGCATTGGTTATTAACAAAACAATTGAGATTAGATCGTACATAAGAACACTTGATTCTTCGCTCGATTGTAGCATAGATGACATTTTGTCTGCTACGATAGATCACGTCTTGTGATTGCGGTCTGCAAATATTTTGCGACAACGATAACGTTATTGAAATCAATCTGTTGTGTCTAGGTTTATCATTATTATTTGCGTGTCACACAAATCAGAACCCGGTTTTCATCAAAAGACATGATGTGCTTTGTCTTTTGCATGGCATCATTCTTGTTCCCCGCCCCGAAGATGGCAAACCGGTTGAGATGTGTTCTATATAAACTGTCGGAGGCCATTTATGATGAACATTGACGAAGTTACGAATATGTCGTTGGACATGTTCCGCGAAAAGTCAAGCGGCAAAAAAGTCGTGCTGTTGTATCCATGGACAAATTATCGCAATTTGTTCTTGACACATTTTCTTCATGACACGAGTCGAGATTTTCTCTACTACCGCATTGAAGAAAATCATAGTCAACTGGAAATGTGGCTGGGGGAATTGGTGCGCGGTCTTGACGAAACATTGGAGGGCTTCGGCGACAATTTGAAAGCCGCCCTCGAACTACGTCGACCTGAGCCTGACGAATTGGGCGAAGCCTTCGCAGCAGACCTCAAAGCGTTGAGCAAAAAACCGTATGCGCTTTTCATTGATGAATTAGATCGTGTTCCGCTTGACCAAGATTTCAAAAATTTTATCAGGGCAGTTGTTGACAATATTCCAAAGTCGGTGCAACTGGTGTTCAGCAGTCGGTTGCTGACGTATCAGCCGTGGTATGATATGGTCGAACGTGGTGATGCGGTTGTTCTTGGTACAGAGAGACGTAAGGATGATGTGATGTTTCGAGTAGAAGATGTTTCTAAACCTCGGCTTGAGGTCTATGCGTTGGGGCGCGGTCATGTGCTCGCCAACGGTCAACCGATTACGAATTGGGATGGTGCCTTGCCGCGCAATCTCTTTTTCTATTTCATGGACAACCATCTCGTCACCCGAAATGATATTTTTGAAGTTTTTTGGCCGAATCTGCCGGTCAAAGAAGCGACGAATGTCTTCCATGTGACCAAACGCAAAATCAGTGAGCGCATCGGCCTGAAGATCGACGAAGAAGGCAGTTACGAACTCACGCAGTATAGCGGCGGGTTTTACACGCCGAGCGACAAATTGATCCGACATTATGATGCGGCCGATTTCCAATTGGCCGTTGAGCAGGGTATGCTCGAGTCGGACGATGAACGAGCAGAGGAATTGTTCTTACAAGCTGTTGAATTGTATCGCGCGCCGTTCTTGCAAACTGTGGATATGTCGTGGGTGAGCGAACGGCGCAAGGCTTTACGCGATTTGTTTGCGCAGGCTTTGATTGGTCTGGGGCGGATTCAAAAACGTCGCAATAATGACATGGAAGCGATCAGTTATTTCATCCGTGCTTTACGGCAAGTGCCGACTCGCGAAGATGTTCATCGCGAAGTGATGCTGCTGTATATCCAGAATAAAATGTATGACGATGCGCGGGAGCAATACACTCGTCTGGCCAATGAGTTGGACAGCATTCTCGGCATCGGCCCGTCTCGCGAGACGAAAGACCTGCTCGACGTCATCGACGCCGAATCGTAAATCTCCCTTGAAAATAGGACGACGTTCAATCGCAAAGTGCCGCCAGAGGCTAAAAGCCATCCGGCTACCGAAATACCAAGCCTGCTTCAGCAGGCTGTTGGAGGGCAATTTTAGACAACTTAGTGGTGTGTGTGCCCCTAAACAGTGCCCTTCAGGGTACTTGTCTTGCCCGGTAGCCGGAGACTTCAGTCTCTGGCGGCATCTTTGGCGACATGTCTCTAGGCCATGCAGGGTTCGCAGAAAAATCTCTGTGTCCTCTATGTCTGTGCATTTTTGGCCCGGCGCGTCCTTCGCTCATTGTTCGTAGCGCCACAATTTCGCGAAGCCCGACCACGGCGCATAATTGAGTTGTTCACAAAATTCGCCGCCCATCACGACACGTAATATCTCGGTAGTCGTGTCGTGACGCCATGGGTGTTCGGAATCTACGATGGTCGTCGCAACGACGCTGAACGAACCGCGCTGCCAGATGATGGTTGCATATTCACTCGACGCATCGATGACGTTCAGGCAATCCGGCGCGCCGAATTGAGTCAGCAGGTTCTCGAATGGGTACGACAATTGCAAATTGATCTCACTGATGACGACTTGCCCGTTGTGTTCATCCGAATTGATGCGAATCATAATCATTTCGGGTGTTGAGAAGCCCTCGATGTCCACGGTCATTTCGTTGGGAGTAAACTGAAATTGTGTTGTCGCCGATGGCAAATGGGTGACGACCAATGCTTGTGCCTCAGTCATCGTTGTATCGCCAATCATAATCCCCGCCCAACACGGCAGCGTACAAACTTCAAAACCCGGCAGTGCGACAGGCTCAGACGCTGCTCCGGCAGATGAGTCGGCGAGCAAGGCAGTCGTCAGCGTTACAATCGCCAACAAGGGGAATATAAGGAGAAAGAGCAAGAGTGCTAGTCGTGTCATCGAGATGTGCTGAGCGCCTGTTCGTCATTTTGAGAAAATAATCACTACTCAGCATACACGTATGAATCGAGCAAGACGCCAAGAACTTTGCGCCTTTGTGTTGAACTTTTGCTTATCTGCTCGCGAACATGCTGCCTGAGTAGTCACTCAAAACAACAGAATCTCAGGGAATGGTGATGGTTGCAAGGGGCAGAAAGTTATCCTCATTGACCGGCAAGCGCTCAGCCGGGTTGTCGATGTCATATAAACCGACGATCAGTTGATACGTACCGGGGGGCAGCGTCTCCGGTAGTAACAAACCATGCCGGTCTGTCACCGTTGTGCCCGGCTGCCATGTCGTCGTCAAGGCGAGACCGCTGCCCGGTTCTCGGTCGCGCTGCGCGACGAGGAAGCCGTCTTCGTCCAACAATTGCACGAACACCTTATAGCGCGTGTCGAGTGGTGCCTCCGTCATCCAATCGAGTTGGATTTGAAGCACATCGCCGGGCGCTGCATCAGCATGATTGAGGGCGTAACTTTGCAGTATGATGGCGTCACCAAAGCGCGTTTGGCTGTCTACACGGTCTTCTAAAGCGACCGGCATCACATAACGCACCAAACGCACATCGCCGAACCATTGACTGCTGACTTCAAAGGTGGCTTCATTGAAGGTGGTCTCGACGACGCGATTGGGATCGCGTTCGTCTTCCCCCCACAGCACCGCCCACGCGCGATCAAATTCGGCGATGATGTTGCGCACGTCGGTTTCTGTCGCCGCATCATCGCCACCGAGTCCGCGCGGCAAAGGAAACACAGGCGCGTCCGCCGCGTAATAATAACGGAACACTTCTTCTTGATTGGGCGCGTCCAAAATGATGGCGTCGCCGGGTTGCAGATGCGATGTGATTTGCGAGACTATCCCGCGATAGTCGGCGCGTTGCAAGCGTGGGTCTTTGTATAGCGGGCTGAGTCCGGCGACGAGATGGACGGTCAACCAAATGGCTGCAATCAAGGCGATGATGCGCCCTGCCCACCGGCGCGTCTCATCGCGATAGGCTGACCACAACCCGCCGAAGCCGATGCCCATCCACAACGCAAAGGCGGCCTGCGCCGGGAGCAATAATTTCAAATTCGCAAAACGAAACAACTCCAATGCGAGGAAGACGCCGACCATCGACACAAGCCAGACGATAGGCAGTAGCGTGCGCCACCATCGCGGCAGCGATGACGGCGATGCTTGATGTCGCGGCCAGATGAACAATCCCGCCGCTAGCAACATAATTGCCGGAAGATACGCGGTGGTGCTGAAGGTCGTCACCTGCGTCGTATTGCCATACGTAAACCAAGCGAGCAATACATCCGCCGCATCGGCCAGCGCAATCGGTTCGCCTGTATTCGGCCATGTCGTCACCTGCCGTAGGGCGGTCGGCAACCACGGCAGATACAGCACTATGCTGATGCCATTCGCCAACAGATAGAGCCGCAACAGTGTGATGACAGACTGCCGGTCAGCGCCCCGCCAATGCGACAGCAACCAGCCGACAATCATGACGCCTTGCGCGACCATCACCAACGGGTAGACATATTGCGTCCACAATCCGGCCAGATTACATAATGCCAGCGCAAGCGCCCACCGGTGTGACCGATAATACACGAAGCCGGTTAGCGCCCACATCGAGGCGACTGCCCACAGCGCCAGCAGGCTGTACATGCGGGTTTCTTGTGCATAAAAGATGCTGAAGGTGTTGAGCGCGACGAACATGGCCGCCGCTATAGCGGCGATTTGCCCTCGCAAGCGTTTGCCCAATGCGAAGACAAACGCCACCGTCAGCACACCGGCGAAGGCCGACAGCGCCCGCAGTGCAAACTCAGTCTGCCCGATGGGTAAGCGCCATGCTGCTAGCGCCCAATAGTAACCCGGCGGGTGAATGTCGCGCCCGGCGTGGTCGGCGATGTCACCGAATGAGCGTATAGCTTGCACATAAGAATTGCCCTCGTCATTCCACAATGATTGCGCACCGAGTTGATGAAAGCGCACACCTGTTGCGAGAAGCAGTATGATGATGACGGCGACACATGTCCGCATGTTGAAGCGTGGGGGTGCCGAGCGCACAGCGAGAATCCGTTGTTTATTTTGCAGGATGTGTACATTATGATGCGACGACACGTCATCCAGCAAGAGGGAGCATGAGAGATGTAGGGAAGCCGAGCCGTTATCCCGGCTGTCGCCTCAACGCTTGCTCCCGACGCAGTTGAGTCGCTTCCCGCGCCCTGAGCAAAGTCTCGCGTTGTTTGGCTGTGTCAACACTGCGGACATAGCGTCGATTGTAGTGCGCGATGAACAGCAACAGTACAAGTTGCGCCAAAAGCGACAATATCGTTGAAAATTGATCGAAGTAAAAGACGAGTAAACTGACGGTCGTCATCGACACAACCAACGCAAAGTAACTGATGCGATTGCTGAGGCGGTCTTGCCCGATGCCCAACAAGACTGCACCAACCAACATCATGATACCCACGATGCCTTCAAGCGTCATCCGCACGAGAAACCACTGCACATTATTGGCGCCATTGACCTGTGCTTGAGTATTGATCAGATTGTGTGTCAAGGACTCGAGGGCAGTCGGCGAAACCAGTGCCAGTATCGACAGATACAAATCGGTCAATTGCAGCACGCCGAGCACGACGAGACCAATCATAATGACGGTTTTCAAACGCCGTCGTGTGCCAAAACGAAGTTCAAAATTCATCAACCATTTGTTCGTTCGCGTGAACAAACTCGTTTGGTCGGGGTGTAGGCGTACATGGTCGCGCTGAATGAATTCGAGCAAATGACTAGCGAGTTTCGCATAATCTGCGCGACGAGTGTTGGCGAGGACATAATGTAAGCGTTCTTCAATCACGGCGGCTTCTTTGGGTTCTAAGTCTTGATCCAACACTTCGAGCAAGCCCTCGATAGCGCGATAAAATTCACCGCGTGGTTTTCTATTTTGGCGGGAGCGCGTTTGTAGGTAAATCAAAACCCCAATCAAAAAGAAGGCGTAGATTATCGGGGCTGCGGCAGGATAAAAATAATCATTGGATTGTGTGATGAATTTACCGACTTCATCAATGAATTGTCCGACACCGATACCGCCAATAATAGCGCTCACGGTGTGCGCCCAACGATTGATGAAGATGAGTTGCAGCATCATCGCGATAAACAAGAACAAACCGCCCCAAAGTACATGCGCAATGTGTAACTCGCCTGTCGCAATTTGCGGGAAGCCCGTCAGGCTGAGGAACAACCGTGTGCCAACAACCGAAACCGCGAAGCTAATCAACATCAAGAAAACATAGCGTTCTGCATTGTTGCGTCGGACGGGAGAGCGATGTCCATTATTTAATCCAAACATATCTTTTTACCTGTGAACATTTGCCAAATGTAACATTAAGCTGATTATAACGGCTAACCAATTGAATTGGTCGAATAATTCTTGAAATATTTGTGAATTCAAACGCTAGGCTTATCCAAATCTCATTTGTGCCAGCGACCAAGCAGCCAACCGATGAATGCGCCAATCACGATTGCAAATAACCACATCCGGCGGCGTGGGGCTGTGTAAGCGCGTTCCCAAAAAAATGGATATTGTTTGTCATAACGCCACAAGCGGCCACCCGGCGCGACGAGAAATGCTGCATGGAATCAAAAAGGCGGCCTATGACCGCCTCCTGTTTGTTACTGAAGGGCGACTAATGCACCGGCTTCACCGCTTTGAAAAGGCCGGTCTCGCGCAACCGCCCGGTGATTCCTTTCTTCACTTTCGGCTTCACCGGCTCAAGTGTGATTAAACCGGCGTCTTCAAGCGCGACGGCTGCTTGCCGAATCTCAACCGCCGAAAATCGATTCTCGTCGGCAATCTGCCGCAATGTTTTCGGTTCTTTGGTCGCGGTTGCAATCACTTTCCACTGTTGTCGACTCAAGCTGATGTGCTTCAAGCGGGCACGATATTCCGGCGTCAGCTCCACCATCATATCAAGATTGCGGACGCGCCGTACTAATTGGTTTAACTCTTTGGCGACATCGCGCCAGTTGGTGATGAGATTGTCGAGCCGAAACGAAACGGGAATAATTTCTTCATTCAAAATAGAATCATCTTCATCAAATTGGAATGTGCCATCGCGCCACGTCATCACATAATTGACAATATCAATCATATACTGCCGCACACTCTCGACAATGTCTTCACGCGAAACGTGATACGTGTTCATCAACAATAACGCAAGCCCTTTGTCGGACGGATGTTGATGCCGTCGGCTTCGTAAATTGTCCGCTTGTGCTGCGGTGATTTTGTTGCGATTGTATAAAATCGTGATCAGATCCATCGGTCGCGAATCATCGCACGCCACACGCAGTTCCCCATTTTGAAATCCCAGCCGTATTTGTTCGACTTCGCCGTGCTTGCCATTGCTGCCGTTTGCGGATTTTGTCCGCTTTGTCACCGTCAACCCGCCGCTTTGCCCCGCCAAGTTGATGGCGTTCATCACTTGCATGATATTGGTATCGCTTAGTTTTCCTCGAAATCCCATATTGATTGCCTACTTTGTATGATCTCCACTTATCCATTCATGTATAGTTTAATCGATCTCTTACAGGATTATCGTTAGAAAAGCGTTTGTGTGCATGAAAAATTTCTGAAAGTATGAATTTTTTATCAATTTTGTTCGCCATAATCCATGGGCGGATTTTGTCGATGCCAGTCGGTTGCGTCTTGATAGGCTTTGGCGACCGCGAGGACTTGGTCTTCGCGGAACAAGTTGCCGACAAAAGTGATGCTTGTCGGTGTGCCGCGTTCGGTGAAGCCGTTCTTCAAGACGACCGCCGGATTCCCCGTCAGATTCGTAACCGGGAGCGCGTTGCCGCCGAACGACGGTGTCACAAAGACATCGACTTGTTTCATCACATCGGCCATTTCGTGCATCAGCAGATTGCGCCAGCGATTGGCCTGCACATACTCGACCGCCGGGATGAATCGCGCTTGCCGGAAGGTGTTCGGCCATGCTTCTTCTTCTTGCCATTGCATCGTGTCGTCGAGGTTGTGTCGTGTGATTTCGTCGAAGGCTGCCGCCGCTTCCGCAACAAGGATGATGAATGTCGGGCCAATCTCAAATTCGGGCAACTCAATCGGAATCAAATCGATGCCAAGACCGCGCAATACATCAAGCACGGCGTCATCATTGGCTTTGTCATCGCGTTCTTCATCGAAGGCGCTTTTATAATAACCGATGCGTAGCTTTGAAATGTCATAATCCGGATTCCACTCGAAAGGCGCGGCGATGCTGAACGGGTCGTGCGGGTCGCTGCCATAAATCGCATTGAAGACGAGCGCCGCATCTTCAACGCTGCGGACTATCGGGCCGATTTTGTCCATCGACCAACTCAGCGCCATCGCGCCATGCCGGCTGACACGCCCGAATGTCGGGCGCAAACCGGTGGTGCCGCAGCGTGTCGAAGGCGAAACGATGGAGCCGAGTGTCTCGGTGCCGATGCTAAAGCCGACGAGTCCGGCGGCTGTCGCTGCGCCTGAGCCGGCGGACGACCCGCTTGAGCCTTCTTCGATGTCCCACGGGTTGCGCGTTTTGCCACCGAACCAGATGTCATTGTAGGCCAGTGCGCCGAGTGTCAACTTCGCGATGAGGACGGCGCCGGCTGCTTCGAGTCGTTTGACGACTGTCGCCGTCATGTCAATCACTTGATCTTTATACGGCATCGCGCCCCATGTCGTCTTGTAACCCTCGACCGCCAGCAAATCTTTCGCCCCCCACGGAATGCCGTGCAACGGGCCGCGATAATGCCCGGCGGCGAGTTCTTCGTCGGCGCGTTTGGCTTGTTGCATGGCGAGGTCGTCGGTGAAGGTGATGACGCATTCGAGATATTGGTTATAATGCTTGAGCCGTTCCAGATACATCTCGGTCAATTCGACTGACGTCACCTGTTTTGATTGGATGAGCTGCGCGAGATGCGTCACCGGCCAGAAGGCCACATCTTCGAGATTGTCCGGGCGCGTGACGTCGCCGATGTCGCTCATCGTGTACGAACGGGTTGCATCTTCAGCCGGTTCAGCAGATTTAATCGTGTGTGGCAGGCGCGGGTCGAAATAAAGCGGCGGATGCACGGTGTTGGCGAGTTTGACGCCGCGTATCTTCTCGTAGTCGGCCACCTTCTGATTGATGCCGCCGAGCATTTGCTGCCGTTCTTCATCAGTGAATTCGATGCCGATGAGCTGCTCCGCGTTGGCAATCATCTCAACCGTGATTTTCATTTCTTCGGGGTGATGAAGCGAGGAAAACATTTTTTTCGATACAGCATCACTTTTTGCTTGGTCAGTCATTGTTGAAAGAACTCCTCAATATGATTTAATCATCGTTTCTATGCCGCTCCTAAAGATTATAACGCGCCGCCTGCTGCTGCTCATCAGACCAATTCGTAAATCCTGTGCATTTTGCCGAGTGGGTAGACCCTGCGTCATCTTGCCCGCATCAACCCGGCTGCATTATACTGCGAACATCAGCTTTGTATGGATTACACAATCGCATTTGGAGAAATTAGATGATCTTTGAAGATATACAACGTCTCGGCGAAAAAGGCCGCCATATTATCGAGCGCGACGAACAAGTGATGTCTGGCTCTATCAAGCCGCGTTATCCGTTCGTGATGAGTCATGGCGCAGGGGCGCGGGTGTGGGATGTCGATGGCAACGAATACATCGATTTCATGGCCGGTCTTGCGGTGGCTTCGACCGGGCATTCCCATCCTAAAATTGTCGAAGCGATCACCCAACAGGCGCAAAAATTTATTCATATCGCCGGGACGGATTTTTATTACGAGGTGCAACTGCGCGTTGCCGAAAAACTTGCCGAGATCGCGCCGTTTGAACCGGCGCGGGTTTTCCTCGCAAATTCGGGTACCGAGACCGTCGAAGGGGCGCTCAAGATGGCGCGATGGTACACGGGGCGTCCGAATATCATCGCTTTCTACGGCAGCTTTCATGGGCGCTCTCTCGGCGCGTTGTCGTTGACCTCGAGCAAAGTCGTGCAGCGTGACGGCTTTTATCCCTTGCTGCCGGGTGTACATCATGTGCCGTACAACAATCCGTATCGCTGTATGCACGGTCGTGAACAAGCCGTGTGCGAAGCGCATTGTTATTGCGGCGACTTCATTGAAGAAGTGCTCTTCAAACGCACGGTGTCGCCGGACAGCGTCGCCGCGATTGTCTACGAACCGGTTCAGGGCGAGGGCGGTTATGTCGTCCCGGATGCACGCTTCATTCAGCAATTGCGCGAGATTTGCGACAAGCACGACATCATCTTGATAGCCGACGAAGTGCAGACGGGTATCGGGCGCACAGGTAAATGGTGGGCAAGCGAACATTATGGCGTAACGCCGGACATCATTTGTGCGGCGAAAGGTCTCGCGAGTGGGATGCCGATTGGTGCCATCATCGCCCGCGCTGAGGTGATGAGTTGGCCGCCCGGTTCGCATGGCAATACGTTCGGCGGCAATCCGGTTTCGTGTGCGGCGGCGCTTGCGACACTCGAATTGATCGAGAATGGTTATATGCAAAATGCGGCGGAACAAGGCGCGTATATCTTCGACGCGCTCGAAGAAATGCGCTCGCATCATCCTTTGCTCAAATACGCTCGCATTCAGGGACTCGGTTTGATGGTCGGTGCGGAACTCGTTAGTGATGAGGCCAAAACCCCGGCCAAAGATTTGCGCAATGCGCTCGAACGGCGGGCGATTGATAATGGCTTGTTGTTGCTCGGCGCGGGGGACAGCGCCGTGCGCTTCAGCCCGCCGTTGATGATTGAGCGTCCGACGGTGCAAGAAGGTCTCGAACGTTTTGAGAAATCGTTGACCGAAGTCGAGCAAAGCGCGGGCTTGTTGTAGGCCAACTCCTCAGGATTGTATGTTTACCAAGACTTACGCAATCGGGCATCTTGCATCGTGCCGCCAGATGTTAAAACATCCGGCTACCCAAATACCAAACCCACTAAAGGGGTTATTTCGGGGTAATTTGATCAAATGCAGTACCCTTCAGGGTGCTTCGCTTTGTGGCAGCCGGAAACCGCTCTGTCTACGGGCGGAGAATTTATTCTCTGGTTGCCTCGTGATTTCCCAACTGCGTAAGTCCTGTTTACAAACAGAAAAACAAAAAGATTCAACGCAGAGGTGCAAAGGACGCAGAAAAATTTTAGCAATGTTCTTGGCATCTTGAAGTCTTGGCGGTTCAATTTGAGAAAATCATCGACAATTGCGACACCAACACGCTTCTGCGGTGTTTGATATACTGGTAGTAAGAGCGTTTTTGGGGGACGCTTAGAAGAAATGCGGAAGGGTAGGATAGAACTGAGATGTTCAACAATTATCACCTAGATGCGATCAGTGTCGTGGTTGTCAGTTATCTCATCGGGTCGATACCGACAGCGTACCTGATTGGTCGTTTGAAGGGCATCAATATCTTCGCAATCGGCAGTGGCAATATGGGCGCGACGAATGTGCAGCGTTCGCTCGGCTCGAAGTGGGGTCTCATCGTGTGGGGCTTGGACGCGCTCAAGGGCATTGCGGCGATCCTCCTCGCGCAGATGTTGCTGCCGGACAGCAGGGCGCTCGCGGCGACCATCGCCGGTGTCGTCGGCGTCATCGGTCACAATTGGTCGTTGTTCGCCACGCTCATCACCGGGCGGGTGCGCGGCGGGAAAGGCGCGGCGATTTCGTTCGGCACGATGTTGATGATTGCGCCGTTGTATGTGCTCGTCGGGGTCTTCATCATCGGTGGTATCGTCGTGGCGAGAACGCGCTATGTGTCGCTCGGTGTGTTGGTGATGGCGCTGGTTTCGACGATCTGGTTGCTGATTCTCATCGACCAACAACGCTTGGCGCACGAATATATCTATTATGCGTTGGGCGTGACGGCGTTGGTCTTTTACCGTCATAAAGAAAATATTCAGCGATTGCTGGCGGGTACAGAACGCCGCATCGGTGACCACGCTTAACATATACGATGGTTCGATTGAGACGACAGACCGTCGCCCGTTATGGGCTTGCGGTCTTTTTATTTGTGCTGGCGGCTTGTGGGTCGGCGACACCTGCGCCGACAGCGACGCCATTGCCCCCGCCGCCGACCTTGCCCCCGGCGTGGACGGTCACGCCGACCTTCACGCCACTCCCGCCAACTTTGACGCGCACACCGACTCTGACGCCGACGATCACGCCGACTCTATCGCGGGAGGCGATCTGCGAACAATTCGAGGTCGTGCATCAATTGCGCAATGGCATCGAACTCGAAGACGACGGCATCCTCGCGATGATTATCGAGTCGCCGCCGGGCACGACGGTGCGTTTTTTGGCGCGGCATACGTTGAGCAGCCAAAATCTCGGTTTGGATATGAATGCCAATGGAGACACGATTATCATGCAATTGGCGCTCAGTCAATTTCCCGTTCTCGGCAGTTATCGTTGGTCGGTCGTCGTCCTCACGGAGGAATACGGCGAATTGTGTGAGCAGCGCGGCACCTTCCGCCTCGTCGCCGCGCCGCCGGACGGCGATGATGAGAATGCGACGAATACACCGGCTCAGGAAACCCCCACAGCGGACTCGTAAAACTGCCAAGAGCAATGCGTTTCATGTTACAATCGCACCATTGTGAATTATATCTGTGAAAGAACGAATCAGTATGCCACACGATGATCTCTTAAAATGGCGCGACGAATTCCCGATTGTCAACGAGACGACGTATTTCGCGAGTCACACACTCGGTGCGATGCCGCGTGCCGTGTACGACAAGCTGCACGAATATGCCGATATGTGGGGTGGGCGCGGATATAAGTCGTGGAACGAAGGATGGTTTGAACTCAACGGCCAAGTGGGCGACAAAATCGGCGCCATCATGGGCGCGCCTGCGGGGAGTGTCGCTGTCCATCAAAACGCGAGCATCGCCAACAGCATTTTGTTGAGCGCGCTCGACTACAGCGACACCTCGCGCAATAAAGTTGTCGTCGATGATATGATTTTCCCGTCCGATTATTACACGCTGCCCGCGATGCTGCCGGAGCATTTTGAAATCGAGATCGTCAAAAGCCACGACCGCATCACCGTGCCAATTGACGAATTGCTCGCGGCCATCGACGAACACACACGATTGGTGTCTATCAGTCATGTCTTGTTCCGCAGCAGTTATATCATGCCGGTGAAAGACATCGTGACGCGGGCGCACGAAGTCGGCGCGCAGGTGTTGGTCAATGGTTATCACAGCGTCGGCATCATCCCGGTCGATGTCACCGAGATGAATGTCGATTTTTACATCGGCGGCGTCCTCAAGTGGATGTGTGGCGGGCCGGGCGGGGTCTT
>RFIA01000217.1 GCA_003695675.1 Chloroflexota bacterium | reverse complement strand
GGGCATTGCGTGCAATGCCCTGAAGGGTTTAGCAAGCTAAACCCCAACGATTGTCCCCTATTTTTGCATCAAAGCGCAAATGTCAACAGAGCCTAGTTACAAAGTCCTGATTTACAGGTGTATCAGACAAGATACACTTGATATAGCGAAATTTATTTAGTAGGAGGGCGTATGTCCACAAAATCATATTGGCGGCCCACATTATTCGTGTTCATCGTATTGGCGCTTATATCGTTGGGGGTGTTGCAGGTCGCGGCGTTTCAGGAAGGCGGCGCGACGTCGGAGCAGGAACTTGTCGGCACTGTCGAAGCCTTTGAAGGCAGCGTCATGATTGTTGACGGACAGATCATAGACGTCTCGATGGCGACTATCGGCGAGGGAGTCGCCGTTGGCGAGATGGTCATCGTGCACGCTACCGTGACTGAATCCGGCATCTGGATTGCCAATTCAGTCGATGTCCATGTCGAAGAGCCGGTTATCACCATTACATTGGACGGCCCGATTGAAGCGATTGCGGGCAATATCGTTACAATCGGCGGTTTCGATGTCGTCATTGACCCGGACGATCCGGTCTTGGCGCTGTTGGAAGTCGGCATGTCGATTGTCATCGAAGCTGTTGTTGAAGATACGGACAGCGGCATGGTAATTTCCGCCGTTACTGTCATCATTGATGATGTCGATCATGATATGGATGATGACGACATGGGTGATGAAACACCCGAACCCGAAGAAACGCCGGAAGTCACCCCGCAGCCGGATGATGACGGCGATGTGATTATCATCATCGAAGGGCCGGTTGAAGAAGTCAACATCAATATCATCACGATTTTCAATTTCAATATTGAAGTTGATCCGAGCGATCCATTGCTGACGGTCATTCGCATTGGCGATGTGCTGCGGGTCGAGGGCAATCTGGCCGATGAAATTGATTTTGATGGCAATATCGTGTTGATCGCTATCAACATTACTTTCATCAATGTCGAGGTGTTCGTCCTTGACGATCAGGTCTGGCGCGATCCGGGTGATTGTAGCAATGCCCCGCCGCCGTGGGCACCGGCGAATGGCTGGCGGCGTCGTTGCGATAGCAGTGGCGACAGCGGCAGCGGCGGCAGACATGATGACAGTGGTAGCCGTGGCGGCCGTGGACGCGGCGGCAGCGGCAGTCGTAGTTGATCGGTAATATTCAAGCAATGGCGCGGGTGGACATACAATCACCCGCGCCATTTTGTCAAAATTTACATAAAATAGCTCGTAGGGCACGAGATGTCATGTCCTACGAAAAACATCCCTGTTTCGCTGAATGGCGTAAGTTTTAATTGTTAAGGTTGGACTGATGACACTTCATATTCGATTCACTGCACGCCGGGTCGCGTTGATTCTCGGCACACTGGCGACATATCTCGCGCTGCACAGCATTATCGGTAAGCGCATTGAATATGCGGTTGGCACAAATAACACTTATGCAATTTATCATATCGTCCAATTGTTCAATGTCAATCGTGAGGGCAACATCCCGACGTGGTTTTCATCGTCGATATTGTTGTTTGCGGCGTTGTTGTTCGCCGTCATCGCCTATGCAGTCCGGCAGCGCGGCGGCACATTGCAAGCTCGGTGGTGGGGGCTTGCGGCCATTCTGCTCTATCTGTCGATTGATGAGGCCGCTGCGATACACGAAAAGCTGACGGTGCCCTTGCAAGACTCGTTGCATGTGACGGGGTACTTGTACTTCGCGTGGGTACTCGTTGGGATACCGTTGGCGCTCATTGTCACTTTGACGTATCTGCGTTTTGTGTGGCATTTGCCTGCACACATCCGCCGGTTATTTTTTCTTGCGGGGGCAGTCTATCTCGGCGGCGCACTCGGCGTTGAAATCATCAGCGCTAATCAATGGTATCTCAACGACGGCACGAGTCTCATCTTTTCGACTATCGGCACGGTCGAAGAATGGATGGAGATGATGGGCGTTGTCATCATCATTTATGCGCTGCTGCGATACATCGGCGAGACTGTTGGCGAAGTGCGCGTCGCTGTTGTTGAACCGCAGCGACAGCCTGCCACGCAAGAAGTACCCCCCTCTGCTGTTGCCGACGCACCCTGATGCACGTGGACTATCCCTCCGATGGATTGAGATCAATCACATCGATGGCGAACGGTAGACGCGGTTGAGAGACTGTCAGCACGAGCGAGAATTGATCGAAGTTGGTGACGTAGAGTTTATCCGCAAAATATTCGACATCGCTTGAGCCACGAAATAATCCGGCGATATAGTGTAATTGGCCATCTTCAAGCCGGGCGACGCCATTTTGCTCAAGCGCCGCCACATAAATTTCGCCGTCAGGTGTCACCGTGACGCCATCAAAGCCGGGCGGTTGGCCTGCATTGATGTCGTGCAAATACAAAATTTCGCTTTCGCCCGTCGCGATGCTCACACGATAAATGGCATTCATCACCGGATCAGTGATGATGATCGCGTCGTGGACGGCATCATAAGCGAGGCCGGTCGGTTCATGGTTGTTTTCGCGGTCGCTGAAGCGCGGCGGCGTCCACCACAATTCACCATTGCCGTTCGCTTCAAAGCGCCACACCTCTTGCCGCGCCCGGTCGCTGACATAGAGATTGCCCGCGCTGTCTATCGCGATATCGTCCGGCGCTTCAAAACCGCGTCCATCATCGATGCGGGCGACAATATCAATCCGGCCATCGTCACTCAACCGTTTGACGACACCGCCACCGACGCCCGGATTCGAATCGAGTTGGTCAACGATGTACAAGACCCCATCCGGCGCGACTTCGAGTCCCATCACCGAACCGATATTGAGCCGCGTGCCATCGACCTCGGTCACACGACCATTGGCATCAATCTGCCATATTGCACCACTGACGAAACTGCCGGTGAACAATGTCCCATCCGGCGCGACAGCTATCGCCGGGGGATAGGCGTCGTCGTCCGGCAGCGTGGCGAATTCACTGACTGTCACACCCTCAACCAACGCGACCGACTCGTTGCTCGGACTGAGGAAGCTCAAGCCGAGTAACACAGACGGTATCAACAACACCAACAGCCCGGTCACCACGAGAAAAAAGAAGATCGCCTGTCGTTGACCTTTGCTGCGTTGTTGAATGGCGCGAATCATGAATTGGCTTCCTCGCTGCAAATGACATTCGTCAGGGCGACGTTACGCTACCCTTGCACATGTTCAAGTTAATAGCTGATAGGATACAATAGACCCATAGTCGGCGTAGAGAAAGGTATCCTGTATGAGACTTACTGTGCCACAATTTCTGAGACGTATCAAGAATAGCTTTTTGTTGATGGTGTTGTTGCTGCTCACCGTGCCGCTCCATGTCATGGCGCAAGATGTAACACTGCCACCCGCCGTGCAATTCGTCGTCGATGCCTACAACACTGGCGATACCGACGCGGTTGCGGCCTACCTCGCGAATGACTACACTTGGCATGAAAATGCCAATATTGACCATACGGGGACAGAAGGCTTCGTCAATTTCATCAGCCGGGTGCGTACATTTTTCCCCGATATTCAGTTGCGTGTTGAGGATGCGATTCAACAAGATGATCGCGTTGCCATTCGCTACAGCATCACCGGGACGCACACCGGCAGCATCGGCGGTGTGGCAGCGACCGGTAATGACTTGCTGCTCACCGGCAGCCTCATCTTTCGCTTCAACAGCAGCGGACGAGTCGGCGAGGTTTGGAATTTGTTCGATACGGTGCCTCTGTTGCAGGCATTGGGTGAACTACCAAGCGACGCGACGGTTTCGCCTATGCTGCCGATTGAACTCGCAGGTGGCGAATTCAATCTCCCGGCGGCCAACGCCTTCGGCGAACCCGGCTTTCATACAGCATTCACCCTCACTGCCCGCGTGCCGGACGATCTCGGCACGACAGCCGGTGCGCAAATTGTCGTCTCGCTGCGCGACGCCAGCCGCCCACAACAAACGTGCAATGCCCATCATCCGCTTTCGGGATGCGCGACGGTCGATTGGTCGGACTTTGAAGGGCGCCCGAATGTGCCTGCCGGTGGCGTTTTCGACAACCGCTTGACCTTGCAACTTGAGTCCGGCGAGCGATCATTTTTCTTAAGTCAGACGGGTGTGCTCGCCGATGTGCCCGACGCCTTCAGCCCTGGCTGACCGCACACTGCGTTGGGCGGGTCCGCCCAAGAATGGCGTGCCATTTTACCAGCAGATGTGGTAGCAGGCAGCACACTCGACTTCAATGTTGTCCTAACGAAATTCGGCGACCCAGCGGTGCGAATTGCTTACGAAATTCGCATCGAACCGGCGCGATAAAGCTGTCGCCAGACATCGAAGTGCATCACTACTCAGCCTGTAGGCATGAATCGCTTAGGCATGAATCGCTCAATAACGAAAGGATATTGAACCGTAGAGACACAGAGGACACAGAGATTTTCTGCGACGCTGCGATCCCTGCGTCTCTACGTTGAATCGTTTCGTTTTCCTTTGCGATCTTGGCAACTTTGCGGTTTAATATCGTTCAATTTTTAGGGGAGGATGCAGATATGTACCATTTACCTGCGAATACCGCGTTGATTATCGTCGACGTGCAAGAAGGCTTAGACGACCCGTATTGGGGCGAGCGCAATAACCCACACGCCGAAGAAAACATGGCCTTGCTGTTGCAGGCATGGCGGCAAAATCAACGCCCAATCTTTCATATTCATCACAATTCGGTCAATCCGGAGTCGCCGTTGCGTCCCGGTTTGCCGGGCAACGCCATCAAAGCGATTGTGCAACCCGAAGGCGACGAACCCGTCATCGACAAGACCGTCAACAGCGCCTTCATCGGCACCGACCTCGAAGACCGTTTGCGCAACAAGGGCGTCGATACCGTCGTTGTCGTCGGGTTGACGACGAATCATTGTGTTTCGACGACCGTGCGCATGGCGGGCAATCTCGGCTTCAACACGTATGTCGTCGCCGACGCCACCGCTACACATGACTGCACCGGGCACGACGGTCAACATTATGACGCCAAAACCGTGCATAATATGGCGTTGGCGAGTTTGCACAGCGAATTCGCGACCGTCGTCAACACGCAGGATTTGTTGAATCTTTGATGCTGCCCCTGCTTTTCTTTGCGTTTTTGTGATTTCAATGTCTTTTATTTTATGCTGCAATTTTTGCAAATCATTTGGTGATGACCAATTATGAATTTTCGGTTTGATAAATTGTCCAACAACGGGTATCATTGTCCCGTTGGTTAAGCCCATATTTGCTGGGGGAGCTTATGACTTCCGAAATGCCAAGACACGGTGACGTGAGCGAACAAGAAGAATCCATACGCGAGACCGAGTCATCCGAAGAAATCGAAGTCGGTGTTATCGCAGAGAATGGCAACAATGAAGAGACATCGAACGATGTCGTTGCTGCCGAAGAAGAAACAGAAGAGGCCGAAACCGTTGTGGACACCGCATCAGAAACGGTGTCCGATGAGGATGCGGATGGTACCGGCGATGAGCCTGCTGAAGTGCCTGTGCCGGAGGATGAAACCGCCGTCGAAGCCGCCGTGCCGGCAACCGAACCGGAGACAATGGCCGAAGCGCTTGAGCAAGCGCCGGATGTCCCTACGTTGAAAAAGGGGCAGGTGATTGACGGTACGATTACGTCCACATCGCCGACTGAGGTGTTGGTTGATATTGGCGCCAAGACTGAGGGCATCATCCCTAGTCGTGAACTCGAACGCATGTCGAAGCAATTGCTCGAAGAATTGCAACCGGGCAACATCATTCCGGTGTTTGTTGTCAATCCCAACGACCATCAAGGCAATATCATTCTGTCGGTCAACCGGGCGCTTGAAGTGCGCGATTGGGAACGGGCCGAAGCCGCGCTTAAAAATAACGAAATTATTGAAAGTCATATCGCTGGGTACAACAAAGGCGGTTTGATTGTGCGCTTTGGTCGTGTGCGTGGCTTCGTGCCGCAAACACAACTTGCCGATGAACGCTTACGTCGTGCGCAGGGCGATACCCCCGAAGAACGTTGGGGCAGCATGATTAATAATCCGATTGCGGTGCGCGTCATCGAGGTGGACAGCAGTCGCAATCGGTTGATTCTCTCAGAACGTCGTGCGGCCCGCGAAACACGCGAAAAACGTAAAGAAGCGCTGATAAATGAATTGCGTGTCGGCGAAGTGCGTACCGGGCATGTCGTCAGCCTTGAGAGTTTCGGCGCATTCGTCGATATTGGCGGGGCAGAAGGGCTGGTTCACCTCACAGAAATTACGTGGGGGCATATCGCTAGCCCAGCAGATGTGCTCAAACCGGGTCAAGAAGTCACGGTCGAAGTGATTAGCATCGACCGTGAGCGCAAACGGATCGGCCTGAGCATGAAAAGTCAAGAACCCGACCCATGGGACGAAATCGCCCTGTCGTATAGCGAAGGGCAACTCGTGCAAGCGACGGTGACGAAATTGACGAAATTCGGCGCTTTCGCACAGCTCGTTGACGCCAAAGAAATCGAGGGGCTGATTCACATTTCGGAATTGTCGGAGCATCGCGTCGCACATCCGCGTGAGGTGCTTCAGGTCAACGACAAGGTGACGCTGCGCGTTATCAAAGTCGACGTCGTCAACCGGCGGCTTGGCCTCAGCCTCAAACAGGTGAATTCGGCTGAATATCTCGATATGGATTGGGATGCTGCCATGCGAGACAACGCTGGGTCTGGCGAACATACCGATACCACATCGGAAACAACGACTGAAGAAAACACCGAAACAACCGATAACGAATAATCTGTCTTGCAATGTGAGGGGCAGTTGCGGACGTGCATGGTGTTAAGCGCGTCCTTTTTGCATTTTATATCGAATCAGACTCATCGGCATTTAGTGTCAATTTTGCTTTGCGAAAACGGCTTCCATATAGTGAGGAGACGGCTAATGGCACTGCAATTACCCATTCGATATGAACAATTGATTGAATTGGTTGAACAGTTATCCGAAGAACAACAAAAAGACCTGATTAAGCGGTTGTTGGCCCGCCAAGCACAACAGCATCCGTTAACCATTGAAGAAAAACTCAAATTACTCGATGCAGTGAAACTGGACGTAGCGATCAACGAAGAGCCTTCGATTCGGCGAATCGATTGGTACGATGATGATGGCCGCTAGGGTATTTGTCGACACCAATATCTTGTTACGTGTTACCTTAAAGCAGATAAACCGGCACGACGAGGTAGATGCTCTGGTTAAACGTATCATCCGTGAAGATTCAGAACTCTGGATTAGTGGGCAAGTGATCCGTGAATTCATTGTGCAAGTGACCCATCCACGCACGTTGGCACAACCGCTCACGATTAAACAGGTTGTGCAAGAAATTGAAGTGATGAAACCTCTGTTTCAAATTGCAGATGAAACTGTTATTGTTCGCGAAAAGCTGTTGAAGTTGCTTCAGGAATATCCGACAGTGGGCAAACAAGTACATGATGCCAATATCGTAGCAACGATGCTGGCGAATGATATTGATACGCTGCTGACATTGAACACGAAAGATTTCCAACGATTTGCTGAGCAAATTACACTGATTTCGCCATGAGAAACGGGCTAATTTTGTATAGCCAAAACAAAAAACGCCTCGAATCAGACTCATCGGCATTTAGTGTCAATTTTGCTTTGCGAAAACGGCTCTCATATTGACGATAAATGTCATTATGTAAATCGTTTCAATCTTCCAATATCAACCAACACATCGCTATACAATTGGCCAATATCGCTTACAATAATGATGCAAACATCTGGTCAGTAAAAGGTCTGTATCTATGTCTGTTTCGTTTTATGATCCGCAGCGCGTTGGGGATTTATACACGCCGAATATCACCAAAGCCGTTGAAGAAGGCCTCGCGGCTGACATCGCACCATCCAGTACAGATACCTATCGCATTCTGTTCATCCTCGTCGATGCACAAGTCGATTTCATTCATCCAACAGGAACATTGGCTGTGCCCGACGCCATCTTTGACTTGCGGCGGACAATCGAATGGGTGTTGCAACACATCGGTGACATCACCACGATTGCTGCCTCATTGGACAGCCACATTCCGATACAAATCTTCTACCCGACATGGTGGGTGGACTCCGACGGCAATCATCCACAGGCCTATACCGTCATCACGCACGAAGATGTGCAGTCTGGTAAATGGCAACCCATCTTTGAGCCGGAGTGGTCGGTAGAATATGTGCAGCGTTTGCAACAACACGCCAAAAAGACGTTGATGATTTGGCCGTATCACACCATGATTGGGAGCACCGGGCACAATCTAATGCCCGCCGTATACGAAACTATCGTTTATCATTCGGCTGCCCGCCGCGCACATCCGATGATGATAACCAAAGGGTTGATCGCCAAGTCCGAATTTTATTCGTTGCTCGAACCAGAAATCAAAGTGCCAGACGAACCCGATGGGAGTTTGAATCTCGATGTGATCAGGTTGATTGAGCATCACGATGCAGTTTACATCGCGGGGCAGGCCAAGAGCCATTGCGTTTTAGAAACAGTCACCTCGATCATGAATTACTTCAATGACCAACCGGAGCAAATCAGTAAGCTGCACATCCTCACCGATTGCACATCGTCGGTCGCCCATCCTGAGATTGACTTCGACGCGCTGGCCGATGAAACCTTTGCCGATTTTGCCAAGCGTGGCTTGAAGCTCATCACATCGGCAGACCCACTCGACAAAGGGTAAAGCGTGTGCATATCGCGCTATGAGAGCTTAATTCATCGAATCGTCGCGGCACCAATGCGTCAAGTCGCGGTCGAGCAATGCGCTCAGGCGTTCGACTTCTGGCATGAATTCGTGTTGCAATTGTCGCCGGACTGCCGCATCCATCGGCGGGCGTTTTTCGTGCCGCGTGTAGGCTTTCATCGTCCCAGCGAGCAATGCCTGCCGTAATGCTGGTGGGAAGAAACGACTCGTCGCTGTCCACTCGTTGAAGGCATCTTTGAGCAGCAACGGTGAGATACCTGCGCTCATCAACATTTTCTGAAAGACACCCATCCGCACTTCACGATTGGCATTGATGACGCTCAAATCGGTCTCGAATGTCTCATCGACGCCGAGAAAGACGAGCACCTTGCGATACACATCGTAAACATCGGCTTTCATATCATCATGCACGATGACATGGACTTGCTCCGGCCCGAAGGTCTCTTGATAGCGCTTGACCTGCTCGGTAAAACTTGCGATATTGCGATAGAAAAGCCCGTGAATCGTGTGTGACAACTTGGGAATATCGCGTCCTTCTCGCCGCGCCGCTTCGATGTCGAGCGCTTGTTTGAAGGTCGGCATTGTCTCGTTGCCGGTGAAGCGGAATTGATAATACAGCGAATGCAGCATCTCCACCGGCGAGCGCAACATGATGATGATGCGGGCGTCGGCGTCCCACGCTTTGATTTCTTCCGCCGCTTTTTGCGATGACAGATACCACACCGACGACTCGCCGAGTCGTTTTTCGTGCGTCGCATCGCGATACAGACGCAAATACTTGTCCTCTTGATTGCGAAAGCGTTTGAAGCGCGGCCCGCGCAAGTCCGAGCCGAAGAAATGCGGTTCTTTGTATGTCGGCATGAAGATGTCCGGGTGCATCGCAAGATATTCGTGCATCGCCGTCGTGCCGCACTTTGGCGCACCGACGATGAAAAAGTTCGGTCGTTTCATGATTTTTCGTCGTGATCCAATACTTCAAGGATGGCGTAAATCGGTTTGTTGCGCGACTCATGATAGGCGCGTGTAATCATCTCGGCTAGCAACCCCATACTAATCATCTGCACGCCGAGAATCACGAACAAGACGGCGAGCAACAACAACGGACGATTGCCGATGTCGTTGCCGAGAACGAGTCGGATGTAACCGAGATAGACGAGCAAAACGCTGCCGATTGCGCCGGAAATCAACCCCAGCCCGCCGAAGACATGCAATGGACGTGTGCCATAGCTCAGCAGGAAGCTGACCGTCAACAAATCGAGCATGACGCGGAACGTTCGGCTGATGCCATACTTACTCGTGCCGAATTGTCGCGCTCGGTCATTGACGGGCACCTCAGTAATCGTGATGCCGATTGAACTGGCAAGCGCCGGGATGAAACGATGCAACTCGCCGTAAAGCTCGACACTTTTGGCGACTTCGCTGCGATAGGCTTTGAGCGTGCAACCATAATCGTGCAGCGAAACGCCCGTCGTCCGCGAGATGAGACGATTGGCCGTCATTGATGGCAAACGCCGGCTGAAGAACGGCTCTTTACGATTGACGCGCCATCCACTGACGACATCGAAGCCTTCGTTCATTTTGTCCAGCAATTTGGGAATATCGTTGGGGTCATTTTGCAAATCAGCGTCGATGGTGACGATAATCTTGCCACGCGCCGCGTCAAATCCGGCGGCCATCGCTGCCGTTTGGCCGAAGTTGCGCCGGAAGCGAATCACCCGCCAACGGGGGTCGGCTTCGTGCAATGCTTTTAACCGAGCGAAGCTGTCATCGCGGCTGCCGTCATCAACAATGACGACCTCATACGGCAGACCGAGACCGTCCAACACGGTGCCGAGTTCGTCCTTTAAGCCCGGAATATTTTCCGCTTCGTTATACAGTGGGATGACCACCGAAATTTCAGGTGAGTGCGTAATTGACATACGCGCAATCATACCCATAACACGGGCAGATTGCACGAGTCAAAACAATAGTGATGACGACAATGCTGTTACCCGACTTCGGGCAATTGGATGGTGAGGGTGTTGTCTATACGTTGCAGGAATTGAATCGCCTCGTCATGGGTTTTGGCAATCCGTAATTTGTAATGGAAGACTTTTGCAATCAACGATGTGAATAATTTCATGATCGGGTCATCTGTGACGACAATGATCCAACCCACTTTGCTACTTCGTGGATGGACAAGCGCTTGACGAAATTCATTGACCCTGTTCGGAAATTGTGTCGCTTCGCGTGCGTCGACGATGGTGTGGACGGGGGCGACGCCACTGCGTATCCACTCGACCGTAATGCGGCTGGATGCACGAATATCATCAAAAGTTAAGTCGCCGAATGTGTAGACATTAATCACACGCTGCTCTTCAAGCCACGATACCTGATACCCCACTTTGGCCTCCATGATTGAGAAAGGCGAGTCGCCAATCTGCTTGTGACAAATTGTGACAAACAACCGATAGGCAATTGCTGTTGGTTGATTTGTTTTTCATTTGTGATATTACAAAAAAGTTACGCTCACTGATTCAATCATAGAGCGTTTTGCTTGATTTGGGTGTGAAAAACATCTGAATTCATTGTGTATTAATAGAGGAAACGTGAAGATTGTAAACTGATATACCTGTTGTTTAAAACTCATCTGAAAATAAAACGGATTCAACCGCCAAGAGCGCCACGAAAAGCAAAAAGATTCAACGCAGCGCCGCAGCGCCCACAGAGAAAACGCTCTGTGTTCTCATGCGTCAGCGCAAATGGAGATGCACACCGGCGGAGCGAAAGGCTTCTGGCGTGACGAGAATGCGCGGATTTTTGCCGACATAGCGCTCGGCATAACGCAAGGCATCGTTGTATGTTTTGGTCGGAATGCAACCCATGCCGCGTGCATAACCGGGCGATGTCGCGCCGGGAATCAACACCGCGTTCGTCCGTTGGTGGGCAATCGCCCCCATTGAGACCATCGACAACGCATGACCGGGATGATAAGCGTAATCGAAGCGATAGCGGAAAATCGCGTCGGGGTCGTTAGCCAGTTCGTCTTGATAATCGAAGACATCGGCGAAGTCACTCAGTTCTTGCAATTTGAGATACACCCGTTCATACGACGGAAACCACGCCGGGTTAAACCAGCCGTCACACACCGATGGCGCGATGATGACGCCATGCTCATGGAAGACGCCATAACAACGGGTGAGTTGCGCGGCGATGGATTGCAACATTAAAATCGGATTCGTGCCCATGCCCGGCCCGTAATGAAAGGCTCGCGGCAAACCGAAGACCAACACGTCGAATGGTTCATCTGTATCGAGCGTCACATCGGTGCGTTGAGCAGCGAGCGGCCAACTCGCTTTTTGCACCTCGTCCAGCGCACCGGCATACACACCGAGCACCTGCGCATGAGTCCCAACGACAGCATCAACGGCGAAGAAGCGTTTGCCGAGCGCTTGTTCCATCGCCTTGCCAATCGAGTCGAATTGATGGCGCATGTGAGAATGTGTCGATGCGGGTAGATAATCATCGCGGTGCATCGTTGTCGGGTTATGATGGCTGCGAATCGAGTCCCACGAAGTCGTCCCGGTGACGGCCATCTTGTAACCGCCGCTGTAGCCGCCATAGGGATTGCCCTGCACATGCCCAATCAAAATCGACAGGTCGGCTTCGGCCAACAGGCGATTGCAATCGACGACATTGCCCATCTCATCGCTGCCGAGATGGACGATGCCCGCCGGGTCTGCCGCGTCGTGCATCACAATGCGCTCTGGCCAGAACATGCTCACGATGTCTTTGCCGAGATACCACAACAATTCTTGGTGGGTGTTGTGGCGGTGCAAACCGACCGCGCACAACAGCGTGATGTCTTCCAATGCGACACCGGCCTCTTGCAAAATCTCTACGATAAGGGGAATCGCGACGCGGCGATGCGCCTTCGGATGTGCGCCGCCCTTCACTCTGTCCGGGAACGAAATCACGACTTTGTCCCCAGCTTTCGCGAGTTCGCGCAACGGTTTCATGCCGAGCGGATTTTCCAGCGCGTGACGAGTCGCCGCGAATGGGTCAACCTCCGGCGGGTCGGTGAAGGTCTCGCCATAACGCACGACTGTGGCGCTTTCCGGCACATTGATGGGCATGACCCCATCGCCATAATCAAGGAAGACTTCTTGCATGATACGCCCCTTCTCTTTTTTATTGATTGCTTCGTGGCAATATGCTGTGTGGCTATCTCCACACTTAAAAGGCGCGTTGATATTGCGATGGGACAGCCGCCGCGTCTGCTTGATGCAATGACTGCGCCGCATGAAGCCCCCAGTACGGGTCACGCAGCATTTCGCGACCGAGCAGCGTGATGTCTGCCCGTCCATTGCGGATGATTGCATCGGCTTGCATCGGTTCGGTAATCATGCCGACGGCAGCTGTCGGAATTTGCGCGTCGTGCCGTACACGCTCCGCCAACGGCACTTGATACCCCGCGCCAACCGGAATTTTGACGGTCGGTAAAATGCCGCCCGAACTGCAATCGATGAAGTCTACGCCCTCGTCTTTCAAACAACGCGCGAGTTCAACCGAATCGTCAATTGTCCAACCGCCATCCAACCAATCGGTCGCCGACAGCCGCACCGCCAACACCTTCTCATCCGGCAATACAGCACGTACTTGCTGCGCTGTCTCCATCAAGAAGCGGATACGATTTTGAAAATCACCACCGTATTCATCTGTGCGTTGATTCGAGACCGGCGAGACGAAGCTATGAATCAAATAGCCATGTGCGCCATGAATTTCGATCACATCGAATCCGGCTTCATCAGCACGACGTGCCGCTTCTTTGAAGGCGTTTTGGACGACTTTAATCTCGTCAATCGATAGCGCATCGGGGGTGCGATGTTTGTCCGAAAAGGCAATCGCACTCGGCGCGACAGGAGTCCATCCACCATCGGCGTCAGCCAATGGATGACCGCCACGCCACGGTTGTGACGTGCCCGCTTTGCGCCCGGCGTGTGCCAATTGAATGCCCGGTGTCGCGCCCTGATCTTTGATGAATGCCGCGATGCGAGCCAGTACGTCGATGTGGTCATCTTTCCAAATGCCGAGATCATACGGCGAAATGCGCCCGCGTGCTTCAACAGCCGTTGCCTCAGAAAAGATCAAACCAGCGCCACCGACCGCCCGCGAACCCAGATGGACGAGATGCCAGTCGGTCGCGAACCCGTCTTCACAACTGTATTGGCACATGGGGGAAACCCCAATACGATTGCGGATCGTGACACCGCGCAGCGTCAATGGTTCATATAGATGACTCATGGAATAAAAGCACAAAAGACCGTCGCGGTTAAGCAACAGAGGCGTGTGCTATCGCTCCTTTCTCAATAAATGTATAACAAGAAATGGTTGTCTCTATTCCCCTTATCCACAACTTTTAGACGGCTTTGCACTCGGTATAATGACGCGCAACAATGGCCAATTGTGGAACGCAATGTGTCTTGTCACGAATCATCCTCATGATAATGTTTGAGGCCAATCACTTGTTCGACATCGAGCACAAAGATAATACCCGAATCCGGACTGAGCAAATCGCCAAGTGTATCGGTCGTGATTTTGACTAATGCTTCGACCTTGTCATCTTCGACGACAGAGAAGATCGTTTGTGTTGTTTTTTGCAATTTGCTTATCACGCTTGCCATCGAAACGAAGAGCGGCAATTCCATGTCACGACCTTGCTGCTTCAGGCTGCGCAACCCGTGACTGTTGATAATCGTCACGCCGGGGGCGTCGCCGACTTCTTGCCACGCTTCGGCGATTTGCAAACTTTCTTCGATTTGTGTTGTCACCATTATGACCAGTTTCGTCACGTAAATTTTCTCCTGTGAAAATAAAATGGTATTAAACCGCCAAGGTACAAAGATCGCAAAGAAAAGCGAAACAATTCAACGCAGAGACGCAGGGGCGCAGTGTCCGCAGAGAAAAACGCTGTACCATCGCCAATCGATGACCCCCTCAGTGGGTTCTAGCCACATGTTCAAACATTTGGTGGTGTCTCTGTGGTTCAAATTTTTCATCCGCTTGCCGGTGCGGGTTGTGTATCATCATCGTTCACCGTTTCACGGAAGACGTAGCGAACAAACGGCGGAGTCACGACAGTCGTCAGCAAGATGATGAGGAATAACGCCGGGAAAATCGAGTCGTCGAAGATGCCTTCGCGTAGGCCAACACTCGCAATAATCAAGCCGACTTCGCCGCGAGAAATCATCGCGACGCCGAGACGGAACGACTCGCCATTATTGAAGCCGCCGAGTCGTGCCCCCACACCCGCGCCGAGAATCTTCGAGACCATCGCAACGACCAACAATACCGCCGCAATTTCTAAATCGTCCCCATCAAGCACACTGAGGTCGGTTTGCAGACCGACATTGACGAAAAAGATCGGCACGAAAAACGCATAAGCGATGTAGGTGACGGCATTGCCGATTTTTTGCCGCGCTTCTTGACTAGCTTGACTGAGACCTAACCCGGCGATGAAGGCGCCCGTGATGAAGGCGACGCCGCCGAATTCTTCCGCCGACCAACCGAACAACAAGGCTGCCACGATCCCCGCCGACGCCGTGCCATAGAGTTGGCTTTTCCCTTCAACAAAATTGATGAAACGCGGCAAGATGAACCATGCCAACAACCCCGCCCCGACAATATAAACGGTCATCTGGAGCAAAATCAGCAGCAATTCGCTCGCCGATGCTGTGCCTTCTGTCGCCGTCGTCGCGACAGCGAATGACAGCAATAAAATCGCCAGCACGTCGTCAATGAGCGCTGTCGCCAGCAAAGCAAAGCCTTCTTTCGTCCGCAATAGCCCAAGTTCGAGCAGCGTCTGCGCAGAGATGCTGACCGATGTCGCCGCGAGTGTGACACCAACAAACAACACCACATCCGAATTGAAATCGAACGGTTGCAGCGCCACCATCGTCAATCCGACCGGCAATAGCGCTCCGATGATTCCGGCTAGTACAGCGACTAAACCCACCCGGGTCAATTCTTCCAAATGCACCTCAAGCCCGACGTTGAACATCAATAGCAGAACGCCAATTTCTGCCATCTCATTGATGGTGACGGCCAACCCCTCGGCGTGCCCCGGCGCAAAGAGCGGCAAATTGAGAAAATCGATCAGGCTTGGGCCGAGTAATACCCCGACGACAAGTTCACCGAAGACACGTGGCTGCCCCACTTGCCGCACGAGTGACCCGGCCAACTTAGAGATGCCAATAATGATAGCGAGCGCGAGAAAAAGCTCAAGAACATCCACCGTTGAATTTCGCTCCCCTTTGTAAATGAGACGATATTGAACCACCAAGACGCCGAGAAAATCAATCGAATCACAAAGCGTCAAGATAAAGAAAGCATATTCTAGTCAATATCGTCACACTTTGACAGTGGCAGCGCACACCGACATGCGGATTTCTGACACACTTCTTGCGAAACACCGCGCACGGCAGATAAACAACAGAGGCGCAAGAGACGCAGCGCGATCCGCTGCGACCTTGTGCCTCTGTATTCGATTGGTTTGTTTACAGTGCAATGTGTCGTTGTTGGGAACACATTGCTCAAGCAATTTCGTTTATTCTTCCCACGGCTGTGGATTGGACGATTCAAAGACCATGAAATGCGCCCCCGCCGGGTCTTGTGCGGGTACGAAGCGCCCGATCCCCTCGATCTCAAACACATCGGACAACAATTTGCCACCCTCTGCTTTGATCTTTTCAGCCGTTTCGTCAGCATTCGCGACGGTGAAATAGACACTCCATGCGGCGGGGTGTTCCTTGTGTTCTTCGCTTAACTGAACAATACCGCCGTTGGGACGACCCTTATTCATGATAGAGGTGTAGCCCAAATTTTCGTCGGTATGAAATTCCCAGCCAAAGATTTCGCTATAGAATTTCTGTGCCGCTTCTTTGTCGTGGGTGTGCAACTCATTCCACGACATCGCGCCGACCGTGTTGACGAGTGTTGCCCCAATGTGCTTTTTCGCCTGCCACAATGACAGATGGGCGCCGGTTGGGTCTTGAATGACCATCATGCGACCGGCATCGAACACATCAAACGGCCCCGCAACGATGGTGCCGCCCGCCGCCTTGACCTTATCGACCATTGCGTCAACATCATCGACCGTGACATAATTATTCCAATGCGACGGCACACCTTGCTCTTGCATTTCAGGTTGCATCTGATTGAGCGCAGAGACCGTGTCGCCGTCGCAATTGAACATGGTGTAAACCATATTATCGCTCATCGGCATATCTTCAGCAGCCCACCCCATCACGTTCATATAAAATTGCTTGGCTTTCGCGGCATCCGTCGATTGACAGTCCGCCCATGAAAATGTGCCATGCGGATATTTCGTGACCTTAAACATTCTTGATTTCTCCTCTCATGATTTTGCGCTTTAAATTCAGAACTTATGTTCGGAACAATTGTACGATATATCTGGTGAAATTACCAGTCAATGTTGTTGATTCTAGCCAATGTTTCAATTTTGTAATATCGAAGTGGCGTTAGAGAAGGGTAGGGAGTCGCATATCAGTTTGTTTGGTAGAGAGCGTCTCTATAAGAAGAAACTGTTATCAAATCATGAGTCAAAAGGCGACATTCAGATTGAGCCACAAGGCGGGCAGCATCGTCAACAAAAAAGCGAGTATCAACAGATAAATCAGCGCTCGCGGTTTGAGCACAAGCAGCAGCATGACGACTGTCTTGACATCCAACAACGCGCCGAAGACGAGATAAGCGACAATCGAACCGCCCGGCATCCGGTTGACGAAATCCAGCGCGGTGAAGGAGTCGAGTGTGCTGTTCATGCCGCTATTGAGAGCCAGCCATTGCATCACCGGCACAGACCGCACGACACCACTCGCGGTCGGCGCGACTTCCTCAGCGCGGAAGATGACGCTGAGCGCGGCAGCGAGTATCGCGCCGATGATGAATAAGCGTCCAAATTCGATCAATTCATCCGTCGCAATCCGCAGTGCAGCGCGTAAACGGGACACATACGTGAGCGCAAGCGCTGTATCATCGATCCGTGCATCGCGGATGATGACGTCTCGTGTCCCAGCGTATGCAAACAGCAAACCGATGCCGACGGCAATCCCACCACTGATGACGAAGCGCAACACAAAAAACAACCTATCGCCAAAAGCTAACCATGTGCTGACAAACGCCATCGGATTGAACACCGTCCCCGCCAGCAAAAATGTGATCGTTAGGGCGATTGATGCGCCTTTGCCGAATAAGCGGCGCGTCACTGGGACGACACCGGCTTCACCAACAGGCAGCACAAATCCTAACAAAAGCCCAGCGATTGCATGAATGAGGTGATTACGTGGTAGACGTGAGAATACGCGGGCAGGCACAAAGGCTTGTATCAAGCCGGACGCGAATACACCGAGCAGCAAAAATGGAAAAACTTCGATGAAGAGGCTGAGGAAAAATGTCGTGAAGTCATTGATGTCCGCCGACGGTACCGCCTCATCGAGGCGACTGAGAATCATCGGCGCGATGAGTATCAGCAAGGCGAGCAGCCACCATCCATAGCGGCGCAGGTCGCGCTTTGGGGCTGTTTCTGTCTCCGGGATATGGTCACTAATCGTACTCAAGTCGTAAGTGCTTCGCGGTCAGAATACCTTTTTACCTCTGCGTTGACGGCGATTGTACAGTCAATATCGAAAGATTTCTAGCACAATGCCGCTAGACCTAACAACAGTTGACCGAAAAAACACGAATACACACCATGACACCACCCGATTTTCTTAACGATTCCTTAATCACAATTCTGTAATTGCGGTATTGATTCGTATGTTTTTCGTATTAAAATGGTTTTTGTGAAAATTGTAAATTTTTCGCAGGGGGACTTATGATGTCCACAAGTGATCAAAGATACCTTTTTTCGATTAGTGACGAAATGCTTTATAACGCGACCCGGAGGAATTGGGCACAATGGTTTGATGTGCTTGACCGTACCCAAACGCCCACCGACACAACCCGCTTAGCAACCTATTTGCTCGACCATCACGATATTCAGGCAAATTGGGCGCTCATCATTGCACTGCACTACGCGCGTTCCCATCGCTACGCAGCGACCGCCGCCAAATAATCCGGCTTGCTCATCGAACACGACATACCTGCGCAATAGAATCACATCATTTGTAGACCGCTAGCGGAATGGTAGCAGCGCGTCAATTTGCCGCGCGAACAGCGCTTGCACGATGAAGCCGACACCGACGAGGACGATAATCACTCCACTCCAAGTTTTGATGTCGGTCAGATGTGTACGGACGAGGGTTATTATGCTGTCGCGTGCCGACACGACGACGAATGACAAGCCAAACATGAACGTCACCATGACGCTCGCCGCCATGCCAAAGGCCAACATCGACGATTGAAAACCACCGAGTGTGAAAGCGTGCCCAGCTAGACTAGCCAGAATCGGGCCGTTTCAGCCAAATCCCGCGAGTGGATAGGCAAACCCCATCAATACGAAACCGACGAATGGCCGTTGCCTGCCATATTTTTGCTGCATGTTAAGGAGTGGCGACGCGAGATTCTCGACGCCATAAAAGTGGAATGGCAAGCGTTCGAGCTGCATCAGGCCGAGCAGCAGCAACAACATCCCAGCGAGTCCACGCAACAAACGACCCGTCGGGCTGCTGAAGGTGACGCTGGCGAATAAGGCTTCACCGCCAAGCGCGAGGATACCCCCGACCAGCAAAAGAAAGGCCGTCATTCCCAACGCGAGCGGCGCGGCGAATTGTAAACCACGTCGCAATGAGCGGCTGTCATCCACAGTATCGCTCACCTCATGCGTCATGAAGGTGACGAGTAAGGGGAACGAACACGGCGCAAAAAATGACGCGACACCGGCGACGCCCGCCACGACGAAGATACTTGCGTTGGATGGAATATGCCATTCGTAACGCGGGAACATCAAGAAGATGGCGAATGTCGCGACAACAAGCGCCAACACAGCCAATGATATTTTGATCGTTTGCGAAGTCGATGCGGCAGAATTCAGCGCAGCAGTGTCAGAAGCGGGGAAGCCGATATGGGCAAGTTGTGCTCGCAGCGCTTGCGTATCGGTTTGTGAATTATCAAATGTGACACGAACGCGCTTCGTCTCTGCATCGACGGCGACGGCTTCAACACCGGGCACTTTCTTCAACCCACGTTTGATATTGCGGACGCAATTGTCACAATGAATGTCGTTGACGATAAAGTTTGTTTCTTCCATACGTCATCTATCCCATTAAAATAAAACTGCTGAGAATATTGTAACACATTCCAGTGAGTGGAAAGTCAAGCATAATCTTTGATTTGTG
>RFIA01000216.1 GCA_003695675.1 Chloroflexota bacterium | reverse complement strand
GGTCATTCGATCAAATGCAGTACCCTTCAGGGTACTTGGCTTTGTGGCAGCCGGAGAATTTATTCTCTGGTTGCCTCGTGATTTCTGAACTGCGTAAGTCCTGTTATTGTTGCGCCATGCCAGTAAAATGATATGCGTTGGCATCTGCAACATCGCTGCCAAATTTCGAGTCATCGCCTCCAGCGACATTTTCGGTTCGATGTATAATGGAAGTTGGCATCATCATGACGACAGCGCTGAAGCACCGCCCAATCGAATACGAATTAGAGAGGGGTACGGCATGGCGCAAATCATCGAACGTGGAAACGATGGTTTTTATCACCCGAAGTCGGAAGATGACCTCATCGCGCTCATTCAACATGCACGCGACAACAAGCTCAAAGTTCGGGTGCGCGGGTCGGGGCATTCGTCGGCCAATGCGTCGATTTACACCGGCGATTTCGAGTCGCCGTCACAGAGCAATCCCAATATTGACATCTACATGGATCAGATGTGCGGGGTGACATTCGACGAGGCCAACATGCTCGCCACGGTCGAAGCCGGTTGTCATATCGGGCATGACCTCGAAGATATTGCGGGGGTCTCGACGGCACACAACAGTTTCATGTCTCGACTACAAGCAAAAGGATGGGCGCTGCCGATTACCGGGGGTATCGCCCGGCAAACGATTGGCGGCTTTCTTGCGATGGGGTCGTCGGGCGGCTCGTTGACCTATTCGCTGCTCGACGCGCTGCAACATATTCGCGTCGTCGATGGCACGGGGACGGTGCAAGAATTCAACCGCGACGACAACAATCTCGATGACCCGTTTTGGGCCGTCGGAGTCTCGATGGGTTTGCTCGGCATCGTCACGAGTGTGACCTTCAAGTGCATCGAGACTTACAACATCAAAGGGCAAGAGACGACGAGCCGCGATGACAAATGTCCGGTGGATTGTTTCGGCGACGGCAGCAGCGGCAGACCGAGCGCGGCGCAATTCTTCAAAGATACACCCTATGGCCGGATGATGTGGTGGCCGCAACGCGGCATCGAGAAAATCATCGTGTGGGAAGCCGAGCGCATCCCGGCAGAAGCGAATTTCAAACCCAAGCCGTATCAAGAATTTGCGCCGATTTTGGGCAGCACGAAACCGGCACAAATCGCCGCGAGTTTGCTGTTTCGTTTGTACGGGTTCATCAATCCGCCGGGACCACAAGGCATACTCCAAAATATCGCCGCCGCCGTGCTCAAACCCTTATTCCCGCTCATCGTCAACAGCTTTCTGGCATCGGGCATGAAGGGGCCGCAAAAATTTCAAGATTATTGGTGCGACGGCGTCCCGATGGACGACCGCATCGATTACACCTTGATTCCGGTCAAATTCAGCGAGTTGTGGATTCCGGTTGACCGTACAAAAGAAGTCTTCAACAAAATCCGCGATCATTTTCGGACGCACGACATCACACAGGTCGGCACATTCACCGTCGAGGTCTACGCGACACCGGCCAACAACTTTTGGCTCAGCCCGGCTTATCAACGCGATGTCATCAAATACGATATGTTCTGGTTCGCGAAAAATCCCGGCGATCCGGAGCGCGATTTTTATCCGCAATTTTGGCAACTGCTCGACGAATTTGATTACCGACCGCATTGGGGCAAATTCTTGCCCGGCGATGTCGCACGGCTGAGCAGCAGTTATCCCCGTTGGGATGATTTCATGGCATTGCGCGACACGATGGATCCCGATCAAATTTTCGTGACCGATTATTGGCGCAGGCATCTCGGCATTGAGGCGTAAACTGTCCCCCGAAAACTTTCGTTTCTAGCGGCTGTACTTGCATCTCAAAGCGATGTACGCAGTTCCCAGCTAATCGACGCCGGGAGCAGTGTGATGCCGATGATGAGCAAGATGAAGGTGATGAGTATCAATATCAGGCTGTTGCGATGCTTCACGCGGTCGTCTTCGTTTTTGAGGATACGCCGGTAGCCATGCGACGCGCCGACAGCGAGCAACATCACGAAAGCGTGTTCGCCATAATGCCGTTGGAAGCCGATGTCAATCGACAACACAATCAGAAATATCACGCCGAGCACAAATTGCAGACTCATCAACATGGCGAAACCGGCCATCAATCCGCGACTGAGCGCGTCGAACGGGCGGTGCTGTGACCAACCGAAAAAGCTGCGGATGATAGCGAGTAACGCGACCGCCACGATAATCCAGCGAACCCATGAATGCAGAAAACGTAGGATGTCCATGCCTGTCCCCTTTGTGTGCTGAGGAAGAAATTTGTATCGCAGAGTATAGGCGGATTGCCGGTTATACACAAGGCAAAGCGGAGAAAATATAGAATCGCAGAGACGCCAAGATTTCCTTATAAAATCTTTTGCGGTCTTTGTCACTTTGCGTCTTTGCGTTGAATCTTTTTGCTTTCTTACCCGTAAACATGCCACCCGGGCAGCTGCGAATCTTTCTACCTTTCTGCTCGTAGATGTGTTATCTAAGAGCGATGACCAACCGACAAAGAATCAAAAAGCGGCGCGTGATGTACGCACCGCCATTGATGTGCGAATATGTGGAAGCGCTGGATTACGTCGATGTCGCTGCGACTAATTCGTCAAGCGCAACGCGCGCCGGTGTGAAGTTGGGGTTGAAGTTCAGCGCCGCTTGGAAGTTGCTGATGGCGCGTTCGGTTTCGCCCATGCCTTGTCGTGCGATACCGCCGTAATAGAAGGTCTCTTCGACAAATTCGCCGCCATTGTCTAGGTTGACACGCGCCAAAGCAATCGTGTCGCCATAACGACCGACGGCGTTGTAGGCTTCAAACGGGCCGAATTGATACCACAACATGCGGAACGGCAAGCCACCGCCGACATTACGGGCTTGGTCATAGGCGACAGCAGCTTCTTGATACATGCCGAGCGCGACGAAGTTCGTGCCCATATTGAACCACGCAAATGGATTTTCGGGGTCGGCAATCGCGTCCGCCCGGGCCATCTCCAACGCATTAATGGCATTTTGGGTCGTATCAAGGTCATCGCCGAGCAGCGCGTGAACTTGTGCTTCGCGAGAAATGTCATAGAGCACGATGTAGGTGCGGTTGAAGTGCGACCAATCTTCGCGAATCTCGTCATACGTGTACGGAACATTCGGACCGAGGAAACTATCATACGATGTGATGCGTTGTGTCGCATCGTCATAACCGACAACCAACAGATAATGCCCCATCCATCCCTGTGTATTGCCGGGCGGGTCATAACCAGCTTCGATTAAAACCGGGAAGCCATTGGCGATAAAACTGCGCAGTGTGTCGAGATCACCACCGGCGCGATACAACGCACGAGTCGTCCCGGCGACTTGTGTATTGACGAAATCGACCATCTGCCACGGGCTGACGTTCTTGTCTTCGATGTTCGGCTTGAGCCATTGTTGTGCTCGGGTTTGGTCGAAGCCGTAACCGAAATGACTCAGCCCCATCGTGATCGTGGCCGGGCCGCAATTGTTCCATCCTTGAAATTCGTGGTTGAAGTTGCCCAGACTCCATGCAGGCGGCGCGGGGACTAATCCTAAAGCGGCCAAATCTTCTGCATTAGCGACAGTCTGCACAGTTTCTTGGGCGAAAACCGTCACGGGGACAAGTACGATAATCAGCAAAACACTCAACAATAGTAAACGTTTCATGATGAATAAACCTCGTGTACCCGTCTTCATCAAAATCTTGTCTCAGTATACCAGTCATTATAACGCCAAATCTTGATGGATTCCCACTCCAAAGATAACGATTGCCCTACGCTGCCGCATTCCTCATCTTTCATTAATGTTGGCGTTTTATATAGAATACGCTGTAGAGGAGCAAACCATGACCATCAACACCTACACACTCGATTTCAAAACACAGGGCGGCGCGCAAATGATCGACATCACAGCGCATGTCGCCGAGACGGTGACGAAGTCCGGTCTCGTCGCGGGCATCGTGACGTTATTCGTGCCGGGTTCAACGGCGGCGCTGACGACTATCGAATACGAAGACGGTGCAGTGGCGGACTTCAAGCGTTTGTTTGACGAACTCGCCGCGCCGAATCGCGAGTATGCGCACAATCTGCGTTGGGGAGACGGCAACGGCCACAGTCACGTCCGGGCGGCGTTACTCGGCCCATCGCTGACCGTGCCGTTCGTCGAAAGCCGCTTGACACTCGGCACATGGCAGCAAATCATCCTCGTCGATTTCGACAACCGCGCCCGCAGCCGC
>RFIA01000215.1 GCA_003695675.1 Chloroflexota bacterium | reverse complement strand
GTTATCTCGTCATGGAAGAACAACAAACCGAAGGGATCATCTTCGGGCTTGGCAAATCGAATGAATTTATCTTCAAACGTACTGATAAGCCAGAGGATGATTTGCGTCCGTTTGAAAGAGATATTCTGCGCAAAGTTTTTGGGACTGCTGGCCTCGAAAAATCGTTGAAATCGCTAAGAAATAGTTTCTATCGTTACATTCCCAAATTGCAAGACCAACTCTATAAAGAACTCGTCCGTGAAGGTCTCTTCACGGCTGAGCCGGATGATACGCGACGAAAATGGCGAACACTCGGCGGCAGTATCATCGGTCTGTCTATTATCTCTATATTTGCTGCGGGGTCAGCCATGCAGGAATACAGCGCAGCGCTCATCTTCATTCCGATTGCGTTCGCAATCACCGGTCTCGTCACCCTGATGGTTGGCCAGCACATGCCCGCAAAAACACGCAAAGGCGCAGAAGAAGCCGCTAAATGGAAAGCCTTCAAAGAATATCTCAAAAATCTCGAACGATATGAAGAAGTTGAAGCCGCAGCCAACAACTTCGACAAATATCTCGCTTATGCCGTCGCTTTCGGCCTAGACCGCACATGGATCCGACGCTTCAGCAAATCGACCAACGCCCGCATACCAACATGGTATTTCCCGACATATTTAGGCGGCCCATATAGAGGTGGCTACACCGCGGGCACACCGGTGTCTGAATATACCGGAGGCTCTATCACAAATTCTGCGGGAGAACTCGTCCGCGCAGAGGGTGGCGGTCTGTCGCTCGATTCGATGGCGGGGAATATCAGCGGGGGTTTAGAATCTATTTCGGATGGTCTCACGAATATGCTCGACTCGGCTGCTCGTGTGATGACGAGTAGACCACGAAGCTCGTCGGGTAGTGGTCGTTGGAGCAGTGGCGGCAGCAGTTGGAGCGGCGGCGGCTTTAGCGGCGGGGGTGGCAGTGGCGGCGGTAGCGCTGGTTTTGGATAATCGAAACAGGTAGCAAAAATGACTCAATCGCAAATCATTGATGCAATTCAGTGGGACGAGAGGGGACTCGTTCCCGCCATCGTGCAAGATATAAACACAAAGCAGGTGCTCACACTTGCGTATATGAACACCGAATCTTTGAAGCAAACGTTGGAAATGGGCGAAACAGTTTTTTGGAGTCGCAGCCGTCAAGAATTGTGGCACAAGGGCGCGACGTCTGGTAATCGACAAATCGTGCGCGACATCTATGCCGACTGCGATAGTGATACCTTGCTCATCCTCGTCGAACCACTCGGCCCAGCATGTCATACCGGCGAAGTGAGCTGCTTCTTCCAACAATTGCCAAACTCGATTGAATAAACCGGAACACATGATGCTCAACCAACTTGAACGTATTATTCAAGACCGCAAAAACAACCCCAAACCCGACAGCTACACGAATGTACTGTTCGACAAGGGCGTCAGCAAAATTTCGCAAAAAGTCGGCGAAGAGGCTACCGAAGTCATCGTGGCCGCGCTCAGTCAATCGCGAGACGAGCAAATCGGTGAACTCGCGGATTTATTCTATCACGCTCTCGTCTTGATGGCGCAGCTCGACATCACACTTGACGACGTATTCGCCGAGCTTGAGAAACGTCATCGGCTCAAGTCATCCGACTCGTAAGGGGCTTTTGTTTCGTGAGTAGTGTAATTACTCTGGCAGCCTATTAGCGAGAAGAAAAACAACACGATTCAACGCAGAGACGCAAAGGACATTGAGATTGTCACCGATTGATCGCTTCGTTGCCGAGACACATATCCGGGTTCGTTATGCAGAAACAGACGCGATGGGCATTGTCCATCATGCAAGTTATATCGTCTATTTTGAAGAGGGACGCACCAACTATGCCCGTCAACGGGGTCATGATTATGCCACATTTGAACGCAGCGGTTATTATCTCACCGTCACCGAAGTCAACGCACGCTATCTCAAGCCAGTCGTGTACGATCAACAACTGATTGTGCGTTGTTGGATAAGCGATATGAAAAGTCGGTCGCTAGTTTTCAATTACGAAATCGTCGATGCAGAAACATCAGACCAGCACGTCACTGGCTTCAGCAAGCATATTTGCATCACGCACGAAGGGCGCGTTGTGAAGCTGCCCGCGACATGGCGAGCGTGGGGAGAAACATAAGACGCCAATCGGCATCAACAGACTGCACTCTGAAAATAAATAAACCACAAAGACGAAGATGAAAAGGACGCCAACAAAAGATAAAACCTAAGCAGAGCGTCACTATTGAAATTACGATAAATATTTCTTGCGATAGGAGTTTTTGTAATATGGTCACTTATGCGGATCGCCCGTGGACAAAACATTACGACAAAAATGTACCGACAACTATCGAATATCCTGAAACGACACTTCATCATTTCTTGACCGAGTCTGCAAAGCGCATACCGGAAAAGATAGCGCTTGTGACAAGCGCGCGACTCCCCTTGCTAGGTCGTCGATGGACAGGACTCTCGTATGCGGAATTAGAAAATCAGTCCAATGCGCTCGCCGCGGGCTTAATCAGTCTCGGCGTGAAAAAAGGAGACCGTGTCGCGCTCATCATGCCGAATATCGCAGCATTTGTGATTAGTTATTACGCGGTGCTCAAAGCAGGCGGCGTCGTCGCAGCGACCAATCCAACATATCCGCCAGAGAGAATGCAATACCAACTCAAAGATTGTGGCGCCGAAGTCGCCATCATTATGAGTCTGTTCTACGATACGCTCAAACAAATCCAACCGGACACACACATCAAAACGGTCATCGTCACCAACATCAAAGAATATCTACCGGGTATTGCGCGAACATTATTCACAATTGCGCGCGAGAAAAAAGACGGCCACCGCATTGAAAATTTTGATCCGGACGATCATTGGTTTCAAGATATACTGACACGTCACGCGGGGCAAAAGTCTGCTGTCGAAATTTCACCGGACGATCTTGCGCTGTTTCAATACACCGGCGGCACGACCGGCGTCTCAAAAGCTGCGATGGCAACCCATCGAGCACTTGTCGCCAACACCTTGCAAATGAAAGCATTTCTAGCGGGCGATGGTGTGCCGGGTGAAGAAGAAATTTTTCTCGGCGCAATACCGTTTTTCCATGTGTTTGGCATGGTCGCTGTGCTCAGTCTTGCGATCACGCTTGGGTCAAAAATCATTCTCGTGCCAAATGCCCGCGACCTCGATGACTTGTTAGAGTGTATACACGTGTTTCGCCCAACTCTATTTCACGGCGTTCCCGCTTTATATAACGCCATCAACAATCATCCTGCTGTAACATCGGGCGAAATCAACTTGCGGTCGATTCGGACATGTATCAGTGGGTCTGCACCATTGCCCCCCGTAACCAAACAACGCTTCGAAGAACTCACCGGCGGCACCTTGCTTGAAGGCTTCGGAATGAGCGAAGCACCAACAGCCACGCATTGCAATCCCTTGCGAGGAGAAAACCGAACCGGTTCTATCGGCATCCCGCTGCCGGATATGGATATGCGCATTGTCGACTTGCAAGATGGCGAAACAGACGTGCCGGTCGGCGAAGTCGGCGAACTTGTCATGTCCGGGCCGCAATTGATGACCGGGTATCACAACATGCCCAATGAAACACGCAATACACTCCGCGAAAAAGATGGGAAGATTTGGCTTTACACAGGCGATATTGCCCGCATGGACGAAGATGGATATTTTTATATCGTTGACCGTCTGAAAGACATGGTGCTCATTGGTGGTTACAACGTCTATCCGACAACCGTGGAAAAGGTACTCGCGGAACATCCGGCAGTGCTTGAAGTCGGGGTTGCAGGCATCCCCCATCCTGAAAAACCGGGACAAGAAGCGCTGAAAGCATGGATCGTGCTGCAACCGGGTATGCAGGTCACTGAAGAAGAATTAATTGAACACGCCGCAAAAAATCTGGCAAGATATGAAGTGCCCACTCGATTCGCCTTCGTTTCTGAATTGCCGAAATCAGCTGTCGGTAAAATTTTGCGACGTGAACTGGTTCAAATGGAAAACACGTCTTGAAGCAACGCCAATGCGCAACGAATTAGCCACCATCAACTTGGCCACGATAAAAATTTCTCGCTGGTGCCCGATTCATGTACCAGACGACATACAGCGTTACAAAGGTTTGAAGAACGAGTCGAATCTGCGATAAAGAACGCCCAAGCTGCTCAGCCGAATCAACACCCGCTTGCAACCCTTCATCTGATGAAAAGACGCCACTCGTCGCGACAAAATTCACTGCGAGCAACAACAAGACTGCGAATATATGGATATATCGTATTGATTGTGGCCGGCCTCGCCAAGCAAGAATAAGGATGATGAGAAATACAATCGCCACAAATACCTGCAAGACCAATTGGGTGTCAGGAATATCGGTTAATGTACCGCCCGATGCAAGTGGGATCACTTCACCGTCGGGCGTGGTTAGGGTGAAGGTTTGAATACGCATCCGCAAAAGCAAAATCATCGCAACCTGAGCGAATGGGAGCAAAACAAATAGCACCCCACTCGTGAAAATGGCTAAAGATACGCCAAGTGGCCGACCGGGTTTGATACTTTGATTCACCTTAATACTCCCAGCTCATGTAAAGTGTTAGAATGTAATCAATATAATGATATGTCACTCAGACGGTTTCTCGTAATAAAGAGATACCTGAACATTAGCATTTAACTTATGCAGATGTTATAATCTGAATAATCGAATTTGTACTCAGATGGAGAATGCAAAACCATAATGAAGTTACAGAGTCTCATCACACAGGCTTTTGAAACATTTCAAGAACAATCCGCGAATGCCCGTATTGTATTGCTACATCCACGTAGCCGCTACCGATCTGTCATCGTTGCCCGCCTCATCAACACACCGGAACTCAATGTATTTTATTATGCAATGGGGCCAGACGACATTAACTTGCAATCTTTTATCAGCGGCGTCACGCATGATATTGCGACACAATATCCAGCATTTGGCAGACATACAAACAGTCTCCCTTATGAGGACTTGAATAACTTAGACCACGTTGTGCCAGCATTCGCGCAAGATTTATCCGAAATCGGCGACAAACCGTTTATATTTATCATTGATGAATACGATAGATGCGATAGCGCCGATGATATTCAGCAATTTGTCGAAAGAATTATTACACACTTGCCGCCAAATTGCCGGATCGTCATCAACAGCCGAACGCTGCCCCGCTTGCCATGGGTTTCATTAATCGCCCAAAAGCACGCCGTCTTGTTGCAAGATAATCATTTGATTAACGATGATTTTTATGGCACGCGACAAAGAGGCAAAATTAAACTGGATGTTTTCGGGCTTGGGCCGGGTCATGTCGAGATGAATGGCGAAGCAATTGATTCGTGGGAAGGTCACCTGCCGCGTTTGCTGTTCTTCTTCGCTCTTGACCGTCCGGTCATCACCCGGTCAGAGATTTGCCGTGCGTTTTGGCCCGAATTGGATATGGATCAAGCCGTGAATGTTTTTCATGTCACGAAACGTCGCTTGCACAAAGCATTGAACATGGACGTACTCGTTCATGAAGGCGGTTACTATCAAGTCAATCCCGAACTGGCAATTAACTATGACATCATTGATTACGTCAGTTACTTGATGGCGGGCCGCACTGCGACAACAAAAGCCGAGCAATTAGAAGCATGGCAAAAAGCGACGCAACTTTATCGTGGGCCATTCTTGCAAGGTTATTCGGATCCTTGGATCGTGTCTCGACGACAAGATTTCCAAGCAGGTTATCTTGAAGCCTTGAGCGAAATGGCACAAATGAGCATCGCCGACGACAGACCCGAACAAGCACTTAACTTGATACAAAAAGCACTCAACGAAAATCCGAAACACGAGACATTGCATCAAGAGATTATGCGTTTGTATGCAAACATGGGGCGGCGTAGCGAAGCAGCTGTACACTATCAGCGCATGGTAGAGGACTGGCGGAAAGATGGCCTCACCCCGTCATCAGAAACCGAAAAACTTTATAGCGAGATTATGACCTAACCGGCGCACAACCTCGACAAAAGCAATAAATGCCTGCGCGTCTTGGCAGGCATTTGTCGTTTGGCGCCCCTGGAGAGATTCGAACTCCCGACCCACTGTTTAGAAGACAGTTGCTCTATCCACTGAGCTACAGGGGCAGGTATCAGCATCCCCCATTGTAAAGAAGCCGGATAATTTTATCAAGCAACATATTGCACGCTTTCATGCAAGTTGTATGCGAGTCAACTTCAATTTCAATATCACACTAACTCGCAATCAACGTAGCCTGCCTGATAGATGTTTATTTGGCAAAAGAGCGCTTTTTAGCATATCAATCAGGCGTTTTTTCTTTCAAAATTGGGTAAAATCACAAACACACACATATCTATCATCACGAAGAATCCTAATCAACTGAAGAGTCATAATATGATTAGTATTCTTCATGCTTGGCTTCAGATGATCGATATTTAAACGAAAGGAGAATTGGCGCATTCCCTCATTGTCAAATTGTGGCAATTTTTGCGCTTATTTTATGAAACCCAGTCACGATACGCCACACGTTCTAGTCGCCGACGACGAAACTTATACGACGCTCATGCTGCAACGCATCTTTGAACGCGATGGATATATTGTCAGTTGCGTGAATGACGGTGTGTCTGCACTTGAGCAAGCTCGCAAATTATCGCCCGATTTAATATTACTCGATATTCAAATGCCGGGTATGACAGGTTTTGATGTATTGAAGAAATTACGTGAAGAAACGAGCACGGCTTCGATACCCACGATTCTGATAACGGCAAAAGCACGTCATCCTTCTGATGTTGAGCACGGCCTCAATCTAGGCGCTGATGATTATATGAACAAGCCGTTTGATCCACGCGAATTGCTTGCGCGTGCTCGTAGCAAGATACAGGCCCGTCGGCTTGAAGAAAATTTGCAGCGCCGGACACAAGAACTTCAGGCTTTACTGCGCATCAGCCAAGAATTAAGCCAATATCTTGAGGTCGAAGACTTAGCCGAACTGATCCCTTCTTTAGCGTTGGGGCTTTTGCCGGGTGATATAGCGATCTTGGGTGTATTCGACGAAGAACAAAATGTGAAGTCTACGCATGTACATGTCAACGAAGTGGCCGAAAATTACATGGGTGATCTTGATGAAGCCACAATAATCGGCGAGCTTCCCGAAAACATTGACGCGCGCATTTTGTCGGAAGCGGATACGTCTAATTCGCCGTTTCAATATAAAATGATCGCGCCCCTCGATCACAGAAATACTTCAATAGGATTTTTATTTTTAGCTTCAAACCATGAACCTTATGATGAAGACCGTCTCGACTTATTAAACGGCCTTGCCCGGCAAGCTAGTCTCGCTTTACGAAACGCTCAACTATACGAAGTCCAAATGCACTATGCGATGGTTTTAGAGGAAACCGTCAATGAGCGCACTTCGGAGTTAAAGTCGACACAGCAAATGTTGATTCAATCCGAAAAGCTAGCTTCGATAGGTCGCTTGGCAGCCAGCATTGCGCATGAAATTAACAACCCTCTTCAGCCAATCAGAAGCATACTCGACATGATGGTCGAAGATGCGCACAGCAATCGCCCTGTTGATATACACGATCTTGGTGTCATTCAAGAAAGTGTTGAGCGTATTCGACGAATCGTCAGCCAATTACTCGAGGTAGCGGGGAGAAATTCAACAAGCGTAGGATTTACAATGCTCGACGTCAAGAAAGTGCTCGAACAAGTGATCAGCTTGAATCGCAAGCTGTTTCAACACGCCGACATCGCACTCATCATCGATATTCCACAACTGCCCGAAATTTATGGCAATAAAGATCAGCTTGAGCAAGTATTCATGAATCTGATGCTAAATGCAAGAGACGCTACCATGCCCGGGGGACGCCTCGCCATCAAAGCGACGCATGACACGAACGCAAATGAGATTGTTCTCGTATTTTCGGACACAGGGCAGGGAATCAAAGCGGAAGATATTGATAATATTTTCGACCCCTTCTTTTCAAGCAAGCCCAACGGCACAGGACTCGGTTTGTTTGTCACTTATGGGATTGTTCAGGGGCACGACGGCCGTATCAGTGTAGAGAGCGAACCGGGACAAGGCACAACTTTTACAATCACATTGCCATGTGCAGATCAATCGTGATGTATAAATTGAAAATCAAAATGAACGCCACCTTGCTGCAAAGTTCTCTTCATCAAGTTGGCCTTGAGCGAATGCTGCTGCGTCCGTAAGCGCTACAACGATGTTTCGCACATCGATATTGTTACTGCAATCGAGCATATTCGCCCCAATCGCATCGGCAGTCACTAACGACAAGTTAAGCCCTTGTGCAAGCCTATAAAGCACGCCCTCAAGATCAACTTGCAATTGCTGAACGTTCGGTGAAGTGCAAACCGAAATCACCAAGGTTTCTCCAAGATCAGTTGTTCGCGTGCTGATGGCATTTGCGGGAAGTGTGAAATCATCGCTCAATATAACTCGAATTTCATCGTTGAGGCCAGCGGTCAAAGCGCCGGCATCCACGGCGATAGTTGATGTTGGTTGTGCGGTGTTGGCGGCAATCGCAGTCGGCGTTACGCCCACTTCAGAATCATCGCCGGTCACAATAAGAATAGCGACGGCGCTGACAATACCAACAACCATAATCGTTGCAGCGATGACTGCAAGCGTTAATCGACGCGACCGCTTTCGATCATCTTCATCATCCTCGAAGGAAAGATCAAATCCCAAATCTTCGGGCACATCTTCCGGTAAAGTTTGTGGCGGAAGCGTGAGCACACTATCGCCTGACTGCGCATCTAACAGGCCCCCCGCTTGTATAAGTTCGGTAACTTTTCTTTTTAGCTCAGCTGCTCCCGGATAGTTACTATCGAGGCGAATAACATTATCGAGCGCTTTATTTGCCGACTCGATGTCTGTGACCGCATGGGCATATAACCACCACGCTTCAACATTGTCGGCATCATTTTCTAAGACTGGTTCAAGGAGTGTTCTGGCATCTTCTATTTGGTCAGTTTGAATTAAATCGTAAGCTCGGATGAGTATCTGCTCTGTTGTGTCGTACATGTTGCATCTCCGTTTCACGCACCACGAACATCCATACTGCGCAGTGTACATCGAACCGCATTCGCCTGCAACAAAAACACCCACTCCATTTTGAGTGGGTGTCTTGCCCCGGAGAGGATTTGAACCTCCACCCCTTGCGGGACACAGCCCTCAACCGTGCGCGTCTGCCTATTCCGCCACCGGGGCTTGTATCGCGGTTAAAATTATACTCGAGATAGAACTAGTGTCAATGCTGCAAACAAACGGGCAATCCATCCTATTGTTCCAGCCTCTACAGTGAGGTATAATTAATAAAGAAGAGAATGGGCATTTTTACGAGGGATTTTGGCGAAGATTTGAGCATAAGAACTTGCCTGAAGATAAAAACACATTCCAATAAAGTCCAAAACAATCGATCTCTCTTGTACATCATATTAAGGAGTTGAAATGGCGGAAAAAGGCTCTGCCCGACAGGAATATGGCGCCGACAGCATTGATGTTTTAGAGCCAATGGAACATGTTCGCAAGCGTCCCGGCATGTATGTCGGTGGCACCGACATCCGCGCTTTACATCACCTGATTTACGAAGTTGTAGATAATGCGATTGATGAAGCGCTTGCGGGGCGTTGCGACCAAATTGTCGTTACGCTTCACGAAAATAATGCGGTTTCTGTCGAAGACAATGGCGCAGGCATTCCGGTTGACATCAATAAAAAAGCCAACAAATCGGCACTCGAAGTGGTCATGACACAAATTGGTTCGGGTGCCAAATTCAATGATGATGCTTATAAAGTGAGTGGCGGCCTACACGGTGTCGGCGTATCGGCAGTCAATGCACTTTCGGCAGAGCTTCGCGCCGAAGTCTGGCGCGACGGTTACCTCTGGCAACAGATATATCAAACCGGTATTCCCATCACACCGGTTGAAAAGGTACGCCCCCTAGAAAGCAATGAAGCGACAGGCACACGAATCACACTCGTCCCTGACTTCACCATCATGGAAGCCAATGAATTTAACTACGCCACATTGTTGCAACGCTTCCGTGAAATGGCATTCGTCACACGGCGAGTATCGATAACGTTGCGCGATGAACGTGTACAGCCGCTCCCCAAAGAAACCACATTTTACTTTGAAGGCGGTATCCGTTCGTTCGTCATCTATCTCAATCGCAATCGTAAAGCGCTCCACGAGCCAATTTATGCCGAGCGCGAAATCGAAATAACCCCCGAAGGTAAGAAACCGTTTGTTATTAGCGCAGAAGTGGCCTTCCAATATACCGATTCGTCCACTGTGACCGAGTTATCATTTGCCAATACCATCAATACACCCGATGGAGGTTCGCATTTAACCGGTTTGCGTTCGGCGATTACGAGTGTCATCAACCGTTATGCGCGGAAGAACAATTTCCTCAAGGACAAGGACAATAATTTCTCCGGCAACGATACGATGGAAGGTCTGACCGCTATCATCAGCATTAAGCATCCTGACCCACAATTTGAGAGCCAAACCAAAGTCAAATTGATGAATCCTGAGGTTCAGGGCGCTGTATCGCAAACCGTGTCAGAAGCCTTCAACGAATTCCTCGAACTCAATCCAAGCGACGCCAAACGCATTATCGAAAAGTGTATGACCAGCAAACGCGCCCGCGAAGCCGCGCGTAAAGCGCGTGACCTCGTTCGCAGTGGGCCGAGTTTGCTCGAAAGCAGCACTTTGCCCGGCAAGCTGGCCGATTGCTCCTCGCATGGCGAAGACGCGGAGATTTATATCGTCGAGGGGGACTCAGCGGGCGGCTCGGCAAAACAAGGTCGTGACCGGCATTTTCAGGCGATTTTGCCCCTGCGTGGTAAAATCCTCAACACTGAACGTGCCCGCCTCGACAAAATCCTCGACAACAACGAAATCAAAGCGCTCGTCTCTGCACTCGGCACAGGCATCAGCGACGATTTCAAAATCGAGAACTTGCGTTATGGCCGCGTGATTATCATGACGGATGCCGATGTTGACGGCAGTCATATTCGCACACTGTTGCTGACATTCTTCTTCCGCCACATGCAGCCCATCATTCAGAATGGCAATCTTTATATTGCACAGCCGCCAATCTTCCGCCTCAAAAATGGCAAAGTGGTCGAGTATGTTTATGGCGAACCGGGCAAGTCGGAGACAGACATCCTGAATACAGCGCTCAAAGGCCACAAGAATCCTGACCGGGTTAGTATCCAACGCTACAAAGGTCTCGGCGAAATGAATCCCGATCAATTATGGGAAACGACGATGGATCCTGAAACACGCACGCTGCTTCAAGTCACGATTGATGATGCCGCCGAAGCCGACCGCGTTTTCGATATGTTGATGGGCAGCAGCGTCCCACCACGTCGCCGCTTCATTCAGACACATGCCAAGAGCGTCCGCAATCTCGACATCTAAGACCAATCGACGTAAATAAACGCACAAAACGGGAATGCCGACAATAGGTATTCCCGTTTTGTTTGCGATCTTATGTTTTCAATGGGACGATGAACTCCGGTTTGCACCCGATGGAAATTTGATCGCCAACTTCAGGGATTGATTGTGTGTCATCAGCATTCACGTAAAAAATTAATACGATACCCGATTGATGTCGCAGCGACAAACGATAGCGTTCGCCTTGAAATCTACGTTCGGTCACGACACCATATATTGCTTCATCTTGCGAAGGATTGACAATATGAATCCCCAATGGATGCAGCAATAACGCATCTGCTTGTCCCTGAATTTCAAATTGGCCGAGCGCGGTATATACACAACTGCCGTTCATGTTTTCAACTGGAACGATGTTGTCGAGGCCTAAAAATCGCGCCACAAACGATGTGTGTGGCCGCTTATATATTGCCTCTTGTTCGCCGACCTGCTCAACATGACCGACATTCATGACCGCGATGCGGTCTGCGACGGCATACGCTTCATGCTGGTCGTGCGTCACATAAATTGTCGTCAAGCCAATTGACTTGATGATCTGTCGCAATTCCGTCAGCAAATTTTCGCGTAAGCGAGCATCAAGCGAACCGAGCGGTTCATCAAGCATCAACAATCGCGGCGATGGCGCAAGACTCCGCGCGAGTGCGACACGCTGACGTTCACCGCCCGAAAGTTGTGAAACATCACGCGCTGCATAGTGTTGCATCCCCACCAACGATAGCATCTCGCGCGCACGTTTTAAGGCGTCAGCTCGCGGTATGCGACGGCTTTTCAAGCCGAAAAGCACGTTATCCAACACATTCAAATGTGGGAAGAGCGCAAAGTCTTGAAACATCAAGCCAAAATTACGTTGATGCACAGGGATTTCGACGATAGATTGCCCGTCGAAAATGATTTCTCCGTACTGAACCTGTTCAAGCCCGGCGATCAATCGCAGCAAGGTGGTTTTGCCACATCCGCTTGGCCCAAGTAAGCACAGAATTTCCCCAGCTTCGACGGTGAGGTTGATAGCATGGAGCACAGTATGCTCATCAAATGCGTGTGTCACATCTTGAATGTTGAGCATCAAAATTCACCTGTGCCGGGTGTGCGTAATCGTTCGATGACGAGGAAACTCACGAAGCTGACACCCATTAAAATCACACTGAGCGCTAGGGCCTGCCCCGCACTTTCAGCACCAGGACGACTGAACAAACGAAATATTGCCACGGGCAGTGTCGGCGTTTCAGGCCGGGCGATGAACAACGACGCGCCGAATTCCCCCATGCTAATCGTAAATGCGAAGACAGCGCCTACGACGAGGCTGCGAAGCATGAGCGGTAGTTCAACCAACCACCATACACTGACCGGAGACGCCCCCAGCATACGCGCTGCTTCGGGAATATTTGGCGGAATGCGACGCAATGCAGGCAACAGACTGCGAACAACGAATGGCAACGCAACTAACGTATGCGCAATCGGTATCAACATCGGCGAGGTTCGCAAATTGAGCGGCGGTTCATCTAGCGCGATGATGAAACCGAAACCGAGCGTGACGGCGCTCGTCGCAAGCGGCAACATGAATAACGGATCAATCCACCGCGCAAAAAATACACCACGACGCGCCAATAAATACGCGGCCATCATCCCCAACACACTGGCGAGAAGCGTCGTGATGAACGCGAATTTTACCGAGTTGATGATCGCGTCAACAGGCGGAACAAACAAAATTGAACTGCGGGTATTCACAGTGAGCATCTTGTAGAATCGCAGCGAGAATGTGCCACTTGTAGAAGACATAAACGACCGAACAACAAGCGCGAGCAACGGTGTAAAAATCATTATCGCGATAAGACTGACCAGCAAGATGATGAGCGTATATGCTCTTCGGGTGCTGAGGTTTTGCAACGTGTGGCGTGTGGCTTGTAATTCTAGCGGCAAATTGCGCTGCAAGCGTGTATATGCCAACATCATCGCCGTCATGATGGCAATTTGCAGTAACGAAAGCGCCGCCGCAAGCGGCAAATTGAAAATGCTTGTCGTCTGCCGATAAATTTCAACTTCGATGGTGGCGAAGCGTACCCCGCCGAGAATCAAAATCACGCCAAAGCTCGTGAACGTGAAAATGAACACGAGAATACCCGATGCGGCAATCACAGGGCGCAATATCGGCAGATATATCGTCCACCACAGACGCCAACCATGCGCCCCCATCACTCGCGCCGCTTCTTCGATGCGTCGGCTTTGATTCATCCAAAATCCTGTCATCATGCGCAGCGCTATCGAAAAGTTGTAAAAGACATGCACAATGATGATGATGGCGAAGGTTTGCTCGAATTGAAGGGGTGGTGATGAAAGACCTAATTGACTCATCAACAGCCGATTGAGCAACCCTCCCCGCCCAATCAACGATGTGAATGCAATCGCGACGACAACAGGCGGCAAGACAAACGGTAATGTGGTCAATGCCAGCAATATCGACCTGCCGGGAAATCGATAACGTGCGAAGAGGTAGGCACACGGCAACGCTAACAATATCGTGAGCACGGTCGAGATAATCGCTTGCCGTATCGTGAACCATACGATGCGATGATAATAGGCTGATGTCGCAATCTCAGAAAAACCTGAAAGGTCAATCCGCCCTGCCGGAAACAAACTCACCGACAGAATCGAAACGAGTGGATAGAAATAGAAAATTGTTAAGAAAATCAGGGGCGCGAGTAAAACACCGCGCCCCAAATTAAATTTTAACGCAACACGACTTCGGCCCATGCCATAATCCACGCTTCGCGATTTTCATCGATCTGCTCGATGGTGAGCAATGAAGGATTTTCCGGGATGAGCGCATATTCCTCAAATACATCCGGCAACGCAGCGTCTTCGATGACAGGGAAGACAAACATCTGAAGCGGCATATCTTCCTGAAATTCTCGACTGAGCATGAAATCGACGAACTGCTGCGCGGCTTCGACATGCTCTGTGCCATCGAGAATGCCGACGAATTCAACCTGCCTGAAACAGGTGCCGTCCGCAACGATGCTTGCCGTCGGCGCAGTGTCGGGCGTTTCTTCCGCGAACAAGACTTCGGCGGGTGGGCTGCTCGCATAACTGACGACCAATGGTCGCGACCCGACTCCGCCACTCGGTACGGTAAATTGCGCGAAATAAGCATCGCTCCAATCATCGCTGACGAAGACATCATTCTCAACGAGGTCAGCCCAGAAATCGAGATATGTATAATCGCCCGCTTCGCCAAATTCAGCAATCGTCGCCAGTAAAAAGGCCAGTCCCGGCGATGAATTCGCAGGATTTTCGACAACGAGCATGCCCTTATAAATCGGATCGGTTAAATCGCGCAACGTTTGCGGCACAGGAAGATTATTCTCGGTGAAGAAGGCTACATCATAATTGAGGCACACATCGCCAAAATCAACTGGCGTGACGCGATGAGCATCATCGATAAGAAATTCTTCCCGTACAGTATTCAATAACGGCGACTCGTAGGGAATAAACAATTCTGCGTCCAACGCACGGGAAAGAAATGTGTTGTCGATGCCATACATCACATCGCCGAGCGGATTCGATTTGCTCAAGATCGATTGATTCACCATCGTACCCGCATCACCGCTTCGTAAAATGCGCACTGTGATGCCCGTCTCCGCTTCAAATTGACTGAGTATTTCCTCACTCACCGCGAAGCTGTCGTGTGTCACAACCGTGAGAGTCGTATTATCTTGTGCAAACACACTCGCAGCTGAGACAAGCAACAAACTCAGTAGTAAAATTAGTAGAAATTTTCGCATCAGTCACTCCCTTCATCACTTAAATTTCGAGATCACATTGGGAGGCTTCGATAAAAAAACCATCCTGTGTGCCGGTTGGCTTAGGATGGTTTGATTCTTCGATGAACTACCCTCCCTACGCCGGTATTATCCGGTTCAGGTTCAAGGGTCGGTGCGGCATTACGCACCCTCTCAGCCCGCTTGCGCGAACTCCCCTGGTCAACTTATTCACCTGTATGGACGAATTATACCGCGTTTTTATCAGATTCGGGTATATCCATCTTCTGACATTTTGATTATGCGAAGGCTTTGTCGTTAATGACTACGCGAAACCTTTAATCGTCGGATGCGTCTTCAAGAAATGCCGCTAGATACGCATCGAAATTGCCAGCATTGCAGGCATCGACATAACGCATCAATTCACGACCGGCAACCGGATAAAGCGGATGGCAACTCGTCGGCCAAGCACCATTGGGCACATGCACAATAAAATCTGAACCGGGCGCGGGCAAAATCGCGCGGTCAATCGATTTTTCAATTCGGTCGACGATTCGCTCGACCGTGACAATCACGGTGTCTGCGATATAAACGAGTTCCATATCGATGCCCAAATTGTTGTTGAGCGTCACATTGCCGTGCCGGTCACCTTCAAGACCGTGTAAAATCACCACATCAAGATCAATTGCCGGGAACGCAGTCAACGTTTCGCCGGTGTAGGGGTCAACAACCGTTTTGACATCGGGACGTAATTTCGGCAAATCAGTGCCTATCCACGCCGTCGAGGGCATAAAACCGACCCCCGCCATCCGCGCCCGCATCCCCATGACGATACTCGCTTCCGTCTCTTCCATGATATTGATACGCCCCTGCTGCGCCGCTTCGGTGAACATCGGCGCGAGGCCAAACGCTTCTAGCCCAAAATAAACCGAGCGCACAATGCCGACACATCCCGCGCCGACAAGTAAGTCCGACTCGAATCCGGCAGTGAAATTGAGCAATGTCAAATTTTTGGGGCGAGCCTCACGACGCAACAATTCGCGCACAAACGCTACCGGTCGGCGGTAAATCGTCATCCCGCCGAGTGCAATAGTTTGATTATCGTGTATAAGGTTTGCGGCTTCCGAAAGGGTTACATAACGATGCGGCATCGATGATAAGTATCCAATTCTGATTTAGCGATTACAATTCATGCAATTGTTGACGATCTTTTTTCTTGAGCGATTTGACCACAAGATCATACGAATGATCGATCATTTCAAGCAATTCGTCATCGGGTATTGAGCCGTCAACCGAGACGGTATTCCAATGACGTTTGTTCATGTGATAACCGGGCTTGACAGCATCATAAGTTTGGCGCTGCATCTCGGCTAAAGTTGGGTCACATTTGAGTGTGATACGCCATGGCGCATCGACGGGAATCAAGGCGAACATCTTCCCCATTACTTTGAAGACTTCGGCCTCCGGCCCAAAGGGAAATTCGGCCTCCGCACCCTTCTTATCGAGACAGTATGCCCGCAAGGAATCGCGATTCATTAGCAAGTTCCTAAATCTACAAGGCGCAGCGGCAAGGTCAAGATACTCGGCTGCGCAAGTCTTATTGATTATACGGGTGTTGTGTAAGCGTTTCTACATGCAGATGTGTCGTTACCGTCTTCTAATCACACATTTACCTCATTTTCCGCACGAAATACCCTATAATGGAAGTAAGAACTTTGCAAACTTTGGAGTTAAATGGATGACATCAGAACAGATGCCACTCGCTAAATTGCGTGGCTATTCAACAGGATTGCTAATCATGGTCGTTTTCATGGCCGGATTCGCGCTCGGCAGTCAATTCGATGTGGGTTTTGCGCAAGGCATCATCACAGCGCCGCCCGAAGTTGAAGAAGATTTCGCGCCGTTCTGGGAAGTTTTCAATCTTATCGAAGAAAATTACTTCGAGCCGGTTGAAACATCGACCCTCGTAGACGGCGCAATTACGGGCATGGTGGACTCACTCGGCGATCAATTTAGCGGCTATATGACGCCGGATGTCTATCCATTGTTGAACGATGATCTCTCCGGCGAAATTGAGGGCATTGGGGTTGTCATCCGCACAATTGAAGAAACTGAGGCGATTGAAGTCGTCAATGTCCTTGAAGGCGCACCGGCTGAACAGGTCGGCATTATGCCCGGCGACATCTTCGTCGAAGTCGATGGCGAGTCCGTCGCCGGATTCAATCAGCTTGACCTCGCCTCTCGTGTGCGCGGTGCTGCGGGGACAAATGTCGCCATCACAATGCTGCGTGGAGACGAATTGATTGAATTCAACATCACCCGCGCTCGCATCGAAATTCCGAATATCGAGAGCGATGTGTTGGACAACAACATCGGTTACATCAAGCTCAATCAATTTAGCGAAGAGGCACGCACACAAATCGACGAAGCCATCGCCGAGCTTGACGTCAACAATCGCAACGGCTTGATTATCGATTTTCGCGGCAATCCCGGCGGATTTTTGACGAGCGCCATCGATGTCGCCAGCGCATTCATCCCCGAAGGGACGATTCTCGTCGAAGACTTCGGCGATGGTACCGAACAGATTTATAATGCCACCGGCGATTTTCAAGATATTCAGGTGCCGATTGTTGTTCTCGTCGATGAAAGCAGTGCAAGTGCGTCTGAACTCGTGGCGGGCGCCTTGCAAGACACAGGACGCGCAACCATCATCGGCGAAACGACACTCGGCAAAGGCACAGTACAAACATGGCGCAACCTCGTCAACGGCGGCGGTGTTCGCTTGACAATTGCTCGCTGGCTGACACCGAATCGCCGTTGGATTCATGGCGACGGCGTCACCCCCGATGTCATCGTCGAATGGACACCGGAAACCGGCAGCGATGAATTCGACCCACAAATTGATGCGGCGATTGAATTTCTAACATCAACGATGATGGAGACAGCCGGGCAATAATTTCTGGCGCATAACGACGGCGGTACTCCCTAACTGCCGACGCATCCTCTCACGATTTATTGAATGCCAATGGTGAGAGGATGTTTTTTTCTCAATGGCATACATCCCCATTGTTATTCTATATTCACAGGAGTAGTATAAACGCGGCAAATCATTTACACGCAAGGGGTTATTTTTCTCAATGCGAGATATTAGCATTCTGGCCGTCGGGGCGTTATTGGTTATTTCAATTTATGTTTCGTTTGTCGTCATGCCGCGCCGAGCAGCCGTCAAAAAACAAATCCGTTATATCAGCGATTTGAAAATCGGCGATGAGGTTGTGACATTCGGTGGCATCATAGGGTGTATCATCGAAATCGATACGGCGAAAGGTGTCGCCGTCGTCGAAATTGCAGACGGGGTCACCGTTCGTATCCTCACCGATGCCCTCATGCAACAAGTCAATAGCATTGCCGTCGTCCCCAACACAGACGATAAAACGAATGAGACGCCAATACCCGCAGAATCCGAATGATAAGCCTCATGCGATACCATCTTCTCGGAGAAAGTCACTATGCGCAGTAGTCAAAATCGCTGGTTGATATTCATCTTGTTGCTGACAGCTTTTGCAACAATCGTCAGTCTACCCGACTCGAATGGCATTCACATCGATATTGATGCTGATGGCGAAAGCGACATCAATATCAACGCTCGGCAAAGTCTCGGCCTCGACCTAGTTGGCGGTTTGCGAGTCGTTCTCGAAGCAGAAGTACCAACCGATTCGTTTGAGGAAGACGACTTGCGAGAAACAGCTAATAATGTCGCTCGGCGCGTCAATGCGCTTGGAGTCGGCGAAGCAACGATACAGGTACAAGGCAACAATCGTGTGTTGGTCGAGCTTCCCGGTGTGAGCGACCCACAACAGGCCATTGAGACGATTCAACAAACGGCGTTGCTTGAGTTTGTTGACTTCGCGAATCTCGGTGGACGGACGCAAGAGTATATCAACCAACGCATACTAACAACCAAACAGGTGGAAATCCAAGAACAACGTGCGCTCGCAAATGAAGATGCCAGTGCGGATGAGACAACGCCAGATAGTGAAACAGGAACGGACGAACAACTCCCACCCCCGTTGTTGCATCCTTTCTCAGGGCAACCGTTCGTCACAGTGATGACCGGTGCAGGCTTAAAAGCAGCGGCAGCGACAATTGACCCGGGCACAGGACGTTGGGCCATTCAATTTGAGTTGAGCGACGAAGGACGAGAGATATTCGGGCCATTCACTGCTCAACGCATCGGTGAACCGATGGCGATTGTACTGGATGGTGTCGTGCTTTCTGCACCTGTCATTCGATCACGCCTCGACACCGGCGGCACGATTACCGGCAATTTCACAGAAGAGAGCGCTCGTCAACTTGCGCTGCAACTGCGGTCTGGTGCGCTGCCGATTCCATTGCGAGTCGAGACTGCCGAACGAGTCGGGGCGACGTTGGGTCGTGAATCGGTGGAACTCAGCATCCGCGCCGGTATCATCGGTATCATCGTCGTATTGGCGTTCATGTTGATCTATTATCGTTTGCCCGGTTTATCGGCTGATTTGGCATTACTCGTCTTCATCGCGCTCAACATGGCCGTCTTCAAACTCGTGCCCATCACGCTAACATTGCCAGCCATCACTGGCTTTCTCATATCGGTCGGCACGGCAGTCGATGGCAATATCCTGATATTCGAGCGCATCAAAGAAGAGTTGCGCGACGGTCGCGAACTGGACGATGCCCTTGAAGCAGGTTTCGACCGCGCATGGAATTCAATCCGCGACTCGAATTTGTCGACGATTATCATCGCGGGTATTCTATTCCTGTTCGGGCAAACACCCGGCGCAAGCATCGTGAGCGGTTTCGCTATCACACTTGCGCTTGGCTTGGTCCTCAATTTGTTCACGGCTGTCATTGTCACCCGCACCTTCCTTCATGTCCTCGTTGGGCTGATGCGTCAGCGGTTGACATCGCGTGCATGGCTACTCGGCGTTTAATCTAGGAAAACAGACATGTACAACATCATAGAAAAACGACGTTACTTCTTTCTTCTTTCTTCGCTGGTGATTATTCCTGGCGTCCTCGTCATGATTTACTCGACGATCACAACCGGCGCACCGTTTCGCTTGAGCATCGATTTTCAAGGCGGTAGCATTTACGAATTGAAATTTGAAGAAAGCGGGGTTGATGAAACAGCCATTCGCGACGTCTTCGCATCCTTTGGCGACGACGCCATCATTCAACAACTCGGCGAACCCGAACAAAATCGGTGGTCGGTACGGGCAGCCTTTCGCGACCCCGAAACGACACAACAAATCATCAGCGCACTCGGCGAACTCGCGCCGCTTGATGAAGGCAACTTGCGCACCGAACAGGTATCAGCGTCAATCGGTCGTGAAGTTGCCCGGGCAGCGCTGATTGCGGTTTTCGTCGCGGCGGTCGTCATCACCGGATTCATCGTGATCGCATTTCGTCAAGTGCCGGATGCGATTCGGTATGGTGTCTGCGCTATTAGCGCCATGCTGCATGACGTTCTCGTCGTCGCAGGCGCGATGTCATTAGCCGGGTTAATCGCTGGCTGGGAAATCGACGCGCTGTTCTTGACGGCGATGTTGACGGTTGTTGGTTTTTCAGTACAAGATACGATTGTGCTCTTCGACCGCATCCGCGAGAACATCCCCAAACATCTCGGCGAACCTTACGAGACCATCGTCAATCGCAGCATTCTCGAAACGATTCATCGTTCACTCGCGACACAATTGAATGCGTTCTTCATCATGATTGCCATTTTGTTGTTCGGCGGGCCGACCATTAAGCAATTCATCGCGATTTTGTTCATCGGCTTGCTCTCAGGAACGTATTCGTCAATCTTCACTGCCGTTCCTCTATTGGTGGCGTGGGAAAAAGGTGAACTCCCCTTACTCAACAAGGGCGGCCTTAAAGGAGCACTTGAAGCGGAGGCATAACCATGCGTGCCTTGATTTTTGAGGACGGGCATCTGCAATTAGCCACAGATTATCCTGATCCGGACCCGGGTGATGGTGAGGCCTTGCTCCGCATTCTCGTCGCTGGAATCTGCAATACCGATCTCGAATTGATCGATGGGATGTACGATTTTTCCGGCATACTCGGTCATGAATTTGTCGCTGAGGTTGTCGAAGGCCCGCGACATCTAGTTGGGCGACGTGTCGTCGGCGAGATCAACATCGCTTGTGGCGTGTGCGATTTTTGCCAAAAAGACATTCCTAGCCAATGCCGCACACGCCACGCCATCGGCATCCATGGGTATCCCGGTGCATTTGCAGATTATCTCGTGCTGCCGGTCGAAAATTTGCATCCCGTTCCGGTCACCATTTCCAATGACGGCGCCGTCTTCACCGAACCATTGGCAGCAGCGTTACAAGTCACCACCATGACACACATCAAGCCGGATGACCGAGTAGTGGTGCTCGGTGTTGGCAAACTCGGTATGCTCGTCGCGCAAGTTGTCAAAATCACGGGCGCAAATCTCGCCGGGATTATACGACACGATAAACAAAGAACTTTGCTCGAACAATGGGGAATCACTGCTGTTGAACGCAACGAATTAGTCGATAAGCAAGCGCAAATTGTCGTCGATTGTACCGGCAATGCGAGTGGTTTTGCGGACGCGCTTGACCTTGTGCAACCACGCGGAATCATCATGCTCAAGAGCACTTATCATGGCAAACCAGAAATCGATTTAACTCGAGTCGCTGTCGAAGAAATCCAAATCATCGGCAGTCGCTGCGGCCCGTTCGACGCAGCATTACGCCTGCTTGAACAAAATTCAGTCGATGTCGAGCCGATGATTGACGGGCGTTATCCACTTGAAGCATACGAAGCGGCCTTCAAAGCCGCTGCCCAAAAAGGCACACTCAAGATTCTGTTCGATATCAATCTTCAATAAGAATCGGCAATGTGAAGAAGAAGGTCGAGCCGACTCCTTTTTCACTCGTCACCCAAATATGCCCGTTATGGGCTTCAACAATGTGCTTTGCAATTGTCAGGCCAAGCCCCGTCCCTTGTGTATACCCGGCTGTGTCGGCAACACGATAAAATTTTTGGAATAAATTTTTCTGATCTGCTTTGGAAATGCCCTGCCCTGTGTCAGCGACTGCTATTTCTACAAAATCTTGGTCTTGTTCTTGTTGTAATGTCAGATGGATGTGGATGTGGCCGTCATCACGATTGTACTTAATCGCATTCGTGAGCAAATTGAGCAACACTTGCTTCACCTTGCCACGATCTCCATTGACATTGAATTCAGTCTTATCGGCATCAATCGACACGCCCCGATCATTGGCCTGTGGCATCACCACCTCGATGCACTCACGAATGAGCTTTTGTAAGCGAAATGGCGCGGCATCAATCCGCGTGCGCCCCGACTCAAGCCGGGCAACATCGAGGAAATCGCTCGTCATGCGAATCAAACGTTCGGTTTCACCCTGCATCGTGTCAATAATATCATCGCGTCGGTCTTCGGGGAGGTCGGGACGCTTCAAAAGCACAGTGCTGGCCTTGAGCGCTGCAAGCGGCGTTCGTAATTCATGCACCATTTCGGCAATGAAATCGCTCTGCTGGAAGAGCCGGGCGTTCTCGATGGCAATCGCCGCTTGGCTGGCTAGCGTCGTCAACGTGCGAATATCTTCATGGTCGAATCGTGCCCCATTTTGTTTATTCACCGCTTCCAGAACACCGATGACTTTATTGCGAGCACGCATTGGAACGCCGAGCAAATTGCGCGTTTGGAATTCAATCGACTCGTCAACCCCACTGAAATAATCCGGGTCTTGCAACACATCTTCAATGACACGCGGTTCGCCATGAGTCACAATCCAACCGGCAATACTCCCTTCCATGGGAACGACAATCTCTTCAAGCGTATTGGTATTGATATTCGACGCAATTTCAAAGCGCAATTCACCCGTAATCGGGTCGATCAACAAAATGGAGGCGGCATCTGTCTGCGTCAATTCTTGCGCCGCAGAAATAATATCATTCAGCAATGTTTTAAGATTAAGATTCGATGTTAATTCCTGACTGATCTCAATGAGACGGCGATAACGCTCAAACATCAAGATAGCATCGTCTTGTTCATCAGTCACACTACTCGTATCATTCAATACATCAGCCATAAATTTTACTTGGCCTCCAAGAATGTCATGACCCGGGGCAATACATGTGCAACATCATCATGAATGACAACTGCTGCGTGGTCATCGGCCGGCGTCGTCTCTTTGTCAATAATGATTAATTTTGCCCGATTTTTAACTGCTTTGAAAGGCAGCCCCGCCGCCGGATAAACTTCAAGTGACGAGCCAATAACGAGAACAAGATCAGCCCGATCAATCAACATTTCTGCTGCACGCCACACATCCATCGGCAAGTCTTCCCCGAAAAGCACAACATCGGGTTTGATAATCTGGTGGCATACAGTACAACGAGGCATCATTCGATTTTCAAGGAATTTTTTCAACATCGGTTGCACATCGTGTACTGTGCCACATTGCCAGCAAGTTGCTTGTTGCAAACTGCCATGCACTTCACAAACCATTTGGCTACCCGCCCGCCTATGAAGCAGATCGATATTCTGCGTAATCACACCTTGTAGATACCCGGCAGATTCCAACTTGGCCAGCGCAATGTGTGCTGGGTTTGGTTGCGCCTTCAAGATCAATTCGGCAACAGGATATACCCATTCATAAAAGGCACTTGGATTTTTGCGGAAGCCTATGATACTCGCCACTTCAAATGGGTCTACAGTTTCCCACAGGCCGCTTGATGGGCTACGAAAATCAGGGATGCCAGAAGGCGTACTAACACCTGCACCAGTAAAAGCCACTGCGGTCTTGGCTTCGCGGAGCAATTCTGCTACGCGAGCTTCAATCTTATCTTCGTGACTCATTTTAATGGCTTGACCATGCCACCACGACCAGAACTTCGAGCGTTCAAGTCTTCCGCCAATTTATTGAGTTGGCTGGCAACAATCGCGGACGGTTGGAAAAGCACCATTGGCATACCCGCTTCGCTAGCTTGAAAAGCCAACTCCGGCGCGGCAGAAATAATCGACCGAATTTCACGCCCCAAAATATGCTCTGTCTCTTGCCACGATGTTTGCATTGCCGACTGCGACCGGCTGACGGCAACGACATGCAATTGCTCCCCACCCCCATAACCGGCATTCTCCAACTCATCGATGATTTCACGACCAATGCGCAGCGTGACTCCTGTCGGTTCGACAACGAGAACAATTTGTTCCATGCGTTCTAACGAATGAAACGTCAATGACGAGAGACCACTGCCCAGATCAAATATTGCCATGTCCGACAGGCCAGAAATTCGATCTATCGTCGTCGCCATGCTGACAGATGTAATATTGAGCCGAGCTTCTGCTGGTCGCGAAGAGGACAACAACAAGCGCAAACCGGACTGATGCTTCACGACCGCGCTCTCAACAAGATCGGGCTTAATATCGTCGGGTTGTTTCGTTAAAAGATTTCCCAAACCACCTGAACTTCTTATCCCCAGCATCAGCGCCATCGTCCCCATACCGGGACGTATATCTGTCACAATCGGTTGTGTACCTTGTTGCATCATGGCCGCGCCAACATTTAAGGCGACGGTCGTCGTACCGACGCCGCCTTTGGCACCGATAAATCCAATGGTTGGATTTTGGACGGAGCGAACTTGTGGTATGGCTGCTGCGGGTGCTTGTTGTGCAGAACGCGCCAACATAGAACGCACTCGAGACGCCAGTTCCGCAGGATGGGTTGGCTTCGTCAGATAATCGTCGGCACCAGCTTCAAAACCGGCGACTTTATCATCAACCATCGTCTTGGCGGTGAACATGATGATGGGGATATTTTTCGTCGCCTCTTCGGCACGCAGACGACGACAAACCTCATAACCATTCACATCTGGCATCATCACATCGAGAATAATCAAATCAGGCAGTTCTGATGTTGCCCTTGAATAAGCCTGTTGACCGGTGCTGGCGGCAACCACTTCATAGCCATGCCGTTGCAACATTAAACCAATCAATTTCAGGCTATCGATATCATCGTCTGCGACTAGTATTTTCTGTGCCATACGAAATCCGTGTAATGAAGTCCCATTTCAGGAAGATACGACGTTGAATTTCAAACATCCGATGTCAAAATATCGCTTATTGACGCCGGAAATCATTATTTTATCGATGTCCATTCAACCTCTGTGTCAGTCTAGCATGAAAGAAAATGCGGTGCAACTGTACACAGATGTACAAATATCCTATCACGGCCTTAACTTGCCACGATATTACATGGCGGATATAATGCTTTCAGAGTGGTTATTCGGTTGATAATGATGCCGCCCCGTCAAAAACAAAGTCCATTTCGGATAAGGTTAAGGTCTCATGCAAGTACAGAAAACCCCACTGCAAGATGCGCCCAATATAGAATACGCTCTGTTAGATATTATGGCCAATACGCCTGAATTCGGCGCGTGTCTACGTTCAATTTTACAACTTGCCCAACAAGCAACCGGCGCTAGTGGCGGTTTTTTCTGTTCTGTAGACGATGCCACGATGAATGTGGCGCTTAATGTTGACGAAACGATGATGACAACATGGAACGAGGCCGCATTAGAGATAGAATTCAGTACACCAATTGCATATAGCCCGCCATTGCCACATCAGATACAAATACCGCATAAGGCGTGGCTCATCGTGCCGATGCGTTCACAAGAGAAGATTGTCGGCTTGTTTTGGTTGCTATTCGACACGCCCATGACGGAAAATGATCGGAAGCAAGAAATCGCTGCAATCGTCGCGGGCGTTCGATCAATTGTACAAGCAGAAATTCGCTTCAGAGATTTGTATCGTAATCAAAGCGAATTTGTCCGTATTGTCTCCCACGATCTCCGTTCGCCACTGACTTCGATGCAAGGTTTTGCCAGCATGTTAGAAACCGAAATGATTGGCGACCTGAACGATAAACAAAAACACTTTGTGAGTAAAATTCTTTCGGGCATCACCCAAATGACCGGCCTTGTAGACAATATTCAAGATGCAGGGCGCTTCGACCCACAAACCGGTTTTTATGATATGTCACGATCACAATGTGATCTTGATGAAATTGTCAACAATGTCATCGAAAATCACTCCGTCGCCGCCGAAATGCAACAGTTGACCCTCACAGCTAACGTCGCCGATAACGTCCCGATCATCAATGCCGACCGCAATATGCTAGAACGCGCCATTAGCAATCTTGTAGACAATGCCATCAAATATACGCCTGATAACGGACAGGTGACGGTTGATGTCGAGCGCAAGGATAATCAAATTGTTATCGCTGTCAAAGACAATGGTCTCGGTGTCAGCGAAGATAATCTCAAGCAATTATTTAATCGGCATGTTCGTATCGTCCGCAAAGAGCACAAAAAAATAAAAGGCACCGGATTAGGTCTATTCATCGTGCGCAGTGTGGCACAACGTCATGGGGGTGATGCGTGGGCGGCGAGCAAAGAAGGCAAAGGCAGCACATTCTACATCAGCATCCCGCTTGAGGGCGACAACCTGATTTAAGATTCTCAGTCTTATCCGAGAACAGATATTCTGTTATTATAAAGTGGCTGAATCCCCCATCGACCCCGTACCCACGGGGTCTCGTTGTTGTGGTGAGAGGTGTTATGTCCATTCATGTTTTGCCAGATGATGTGATCGCACAAATTGCTGCGGGCGAGGTTGTTGAACGTCCTGCATCGGTTGTCAAAGAGTTGATCGAGAATGCGCTTGATGCCGGGGCGTCGGCAGTCGATGTGATGACCGAAAAAGGCGGGCGACAAACCATTCGCGTGGCAGACAATGGCACAGGTATCAAAGCCGATGAAGCTGCGCTTTCCATCACACGGCACGCGACCAGCAAGTTACACTCAATTGATGATCTCATCAACATTCAGACACTCGGCTTCAGGGGGGAGGCTCTATCGAGTATCGCGGCGGTCAGCAAGATGTCGATTACAACCCGGCATCAGGACGAAGCCGCGGGCACATTCCTCGTGCTTGAAGGCAGCCGCATCTTGAAGCAGCAGGCCGTCGGCGCACCGAGTGGCACAGTCGTCACTGTTGAGCATCTCTTCTTCAACACCCCCGCTCGGCTCAAATTTCTCAAAAAAGAAACAACTGAAAAACGGCAGATTTCCAGCCTTGTTACCCGTTACGCAATGGCCTACCCACGAGTACGATTTCGCTTGGAACAAGACGGGCGCGAAGCCTTCAGCAGTATCGGCAGCGGGCAAATCAGCGATGTGATTATGCGTGTCTTGGGCTTAGACAAATTCCGGCAAATGATCGAAGTTTCGGGCGAAGACACCATCCGCGAAACCGGCCAGAGAATCGGCGTTTACGGCTTCACGTCAATGCCAGATTATAACCGAGCAGATCGTTCGCAAATCACGTTATTCGTCAACGGGCGATGGATACAAGACACAAGCCTGACGTATGCCGTCACACAGGCCTATCACACCTTTCTGATGACCGGGCGGCATCCAGTGACGATTCTGCTGCTTGATATTCCACCGGAAGAAGTCGATGTCAATGTCCACCCGACGAAAGCGGAGGTGCGCTTTCGTGACCCGAACATTATTTTCGCGGCGGTGCAACGCGCCGTTCGCAGAGCTGTGATCGAATATGCCGAAACGCCATTGCTGCGCAGCAGTCGTCAACCACTCACGACGGACACTTTCGACGACCATACAAGCAGGTGGCACAGCGGAATCGATAGCCATAACGCTGAGCAGCTTGACATCGCATGGGAGCTTGACTCGCCCGGCAATTATTCGCATCAGCATCAAACGGGGCACGATGAAATCTACAATCCGGGGATGATACTCGATAGCTCAAATGCGCCATTAAAGCCACGCACACTCCCGGCGCTGCGTGTCGTCGGGCAAGTCGGCGCGATGTATATCGTCGCCGAAGGGCCGGTTGGCATGTATCTAGTTGACCAACATGCCGCACATGAACGCATTCTATATGAGCAATTCATGGATGCACAACAACGCAAGGCACACATCACGCAGCACACACTCGAAGTGCAGACCATCGATTTGTCGCCTGCTGAGGCCAACTTGATCGAGGAAAATTTGACGACACTGCGAGCAGTCGGCTTTGAAATCGAACCTTTCGGCGTGAACACATTCGTCATTCGCGGTGTGCCCGCGATACTCGCGAATACCGACCCGGTTGAAGTGCTCGAAGAGGTGCTCGATGACCTCGCAACTGGTCAAGCGCCAGGGCAAACATCGATTGAAGAACGCATCATCATCCACGTTTGTAAACGGGCGGCGGTCAAGGCCGGGCAAATTTTGAGTCTTGATGAAATGCAGGCGCTGATGCGGCAACTTGAGCGTTGCGAGTCGCCGCACACCTGCCCGCACGGTCGCCCGACGATGCTGCACTTGAGCAGCGATCATCTTGCCCGCGAATTTGGCCGCAAGTAGCTTATCGGCTTTGCCATTCAAAAACATGCACTGGCGATATGCCACTGACGAGCGCGTAAACACCGTCCGCATTCGGCTTGGCGACGGCAACTGTCCACTCAATGCGATGCGACTGCCCGTCTGCCGGAATCAGCGAAGCCGGAATCATATATGATGTGTTGCGCGTGATGTCTCTAAATGTCTGCCCGGTTACAGTGTCTGTAATCTGAATCAGATAGACCTCATCCGGCGCGAGAATCCCAACACTTACCCATTGCAAATTGAAAATACCGGCAGGCATGATTGCATTTTCCGGCGGCGATGTAATCACCGGAGCGGCAAATGTCGGGGTAAAAGTTGCGGTTTCATTGCCCGATGGAGTCGGCGACAAAGTTGGGGTCGGCGTCGGCGCAGGGACGCGCACCTCTTGGCCGATTTGTAAGTTGATAATACAATTCGGCCCACCGCCGGGAATATCAAAATCGCAGCCAAAAAATCCAATATCAGGATTCATTTGCGCGAGAACATCAAGAGGGGTGTCATAAATGACGGCAATATCGACCATCGTCTGTCCTTCTTCAACAACATGTGTGAGGACGTTGCCCTCTGCTGCCGCAACACGCTGCGTCGGTGGTGCCGAGGCACCATCTGATTGCGCAACGGCTTCTGAAGTCGGCGTGCTGGTCTGTCGCGGGATGAGTATCACCGTGCCGGGACCTGGCAAACTGTCGGCATTGGGAATTTCTGGATTGAGGCGCACGACTTCATCAAGTATCGATGTGAAATCGCGATAACCATAAAGTTGTACGATGGCGATCAATGTTTGACCTTCTTGAAGCGTGTGTTCATAAGGGCCGGGAGTCGGGCTAGGCGTGAAGGTCATGGTTGGCGGCGGAGTCGCCGTCGGGCTAGCGACGACGAGTTGCGCCGCAGCAACATCGACCGGCGTCGCCGTACTGCTGACTTCCGCAGCAGAATTCATCGTGGCGGTCGGCGACATGACAAGTGGTGTCGGGCTTGCGGGCAACGGTGAGGGACTCGGCGTGACCGGGCGCTGCCGTGTGAAATTGCAAGCGGCGAGGAGAAAGGCGAGACATGCACACATCACAACATGCTTGCTAGACAGACGGTATATCAAGACTCGTCTCCTTCGCGACTCTCCCACACAAAACTGAGCAATTGGGTCGAAAATATCGGATCGTCGGGCTGTTTCTCATTGATGACATTCACCGACCATGTATAACGATGCCGCTCGCCATCTGTGCCTTGCCATGCCTGGGGTACGATGAAAAACAAATCTTGTGTGTCGCCACTATATTCGGTATCGGTTGTTGTATCCGTCACAACAACACGATAAACCTCATCGGGGCCGAGTGTGCCGGTTGTCACCCATCGTAGTGTGATGATTTCGTCTGCCCGAAAGAATGACCGGTCTACCGGACTCAGCGCACTTGGCACATTGATGGTCGGCGTCGCTGTTGGAGTCGGCGTTTCGCTGCCGGAAGGAGTCGGCGGGATAGTCGGCGTTTGAGTCGGCGCAGGGACGCGCAAACGCTGCCCCTCAAAAATTTGCACAATACAATTCGGCCCGCCGGTTGGAATGCCAAAATCGCATTGCGAGAATGTCACCTCAGGATTGAGCTGTGAAAGAATTTCGACATCTGCGCCGTATTGAAAAGCTATCGAGATGATGTCCTCACCAAAAACGACATCATGCCATATCACGCCGGGTGGTAATGTCGCGGTGGGGATAACCGGTGTGCCGACATCGGGCGCAACAAGACCGGGAAGCACGTTGCCGCGTTGTGCGACAGCGACCGATTCGGCAGCAATATCGGTTGCGTCCGAATCGCTGTCTATATCCGATTCCACTTCGGTTGTCGGGGTCACATTGGGGTCAACAGTTGGTGTCGGCCACGGGATAACAATCTGCTGCCCAACCTGAATCAAGGACGCATTCGAGAGATTATTCTCTTGCAAAACAATATCAATCACAGCGAGGTCGCGATGCCCACACCGGAAAACAAGGCTGATGAGGTCATCGCCTTGATTCACATTCTGGATACACGGCGCAGGGGTATCTGTTGCTGTCGGCAGTGGCGTCACCGTGTTCAGAATCGGCGTCGGGGCAGCCGGGGTGTTCGTAACGAAGGCAATCGGCGTTGGAGAAATTTGTGGCGTGGGCGTATCTTTGACAATATTCGCGCCACTGTCTGCCCTCCCTGCCGGTAATTGCCCATTCGATTCATTACCACCAACAAAATCGGGAATGAACATCACACCGGCAACGACAATCGCGGCCAACAATAACGCAAAGATAGCCCCCATCAAATAATTGCCGGTTTTCCAACGCAAGTCGCCTTCAAACAAATCGGAATCGCCAAAATGATAATCATACCTCGCTGATGTCGGCGGCGATTCTGGTTGATGTTTGGTCTGAACAACAGGTACATCCGTCAGCGTCGTACCACAAACGCTGCACACAGCAGTATTCGGGTGTGCGGGCGTACCACATATCGGACAAATCTTATGAGACAAGAAGCATCCTTACTCAAATCGGATCATATTGCAGAATGAAATGACATGGGGAGGCTAAACTTGCATCGTCATCCGCGTTGACACAATCGCATCAGTCACGATTTCGTTCGGGGCAATCCGGCTTTTCTGCATGACGAGCACATTGCGTAACATCACATTCTCACCAATACTGCATCCACGCTCAAGATAAACATACGGGCCAATTTGCGCCCCCTTGCCAACACTGACTTGCGGGTCAATACGAACGGGCGGCACAATCTGTACGCTGCCGGTCAATTCGCTCAAGATGTGTGCATCTTGCTCGTGTTCAAGCAATTGTTTGTTGAGCGTCAGCAAATCGGCATCAACCTTGATGGGCAATGTCCACGCTGTTTCGGCAGCAGAAATTGCGGCGCCCGTTTCGAGATATTGCTTGCATAAATCAGCGAATTGCATTGCAAAATACGCAGAAGACTCGGTCAAACCGGCAAGATAATCAACGAATTGCATACCACAAATGGCTAATTCGGACAATATCAAACAGGAAGCATCCTCTGGCATACGGTTAGAAATTGTGACGACACAATCCTCTTCGTCCACACAAACATAATGCGACGGCATCGTTTTCGACAAGGTTGTACCCGTGCATCCCAAAACAAGTTGGTCGGTATGCGCATTTTTATCGGACAGAAGATGTTCGGCAAAGCGGCTGTGTGTAAAATGATTATAGGTGCTAAAGACAAACGGTTGTCGATATTGTCGCGCAATTTGTGACAGAATGTGCGCAATGGGTGTGTCGCCTGTTTTAAGAACGAACTCCATTTCGACATCGGGCAACCACGATGTGTTGAGATATGAAGCGACCCCACCCTCCTGTGCGCCGAGAACGACGACAAACTTATGGATTCCCGCCCGATACAAGCGTTCCATTATCCGAACAACAAGCGGCTTGCCGAGAGCAGGCAACATCGCGGGTGGACGATTGTATGTTAATTCACTCTTGTGGTCGGGACTAGCCATCGCCATGATGACGGCAAATTCTATCAAAGTATTGACTCCTGCGCATTATCATCCACTTATTATAGCACGGGCGAATCGCAAGCGGGATAGGTTTCTCATCTTTCAATTCTGAGAGATTGATGATGACAATCATGTCGTCATCTGCCGCACACTTCAAAAGCAATCCATATCATGTTATACTGCAAACGCTTTGTTTGCTTGAGGAGTAAATTTTATGCAAGACGCATTCCAAATGGTTTCAATTGTCATATCCATCGTGTTGATCGCGCTCGTGCTTTTACAAGCCAAAGGCGGCGGGCTAGGCAGTTTGCTTGGTGGCGACAGCGGTGGTGGTGGCATCACACGAACACGACGCGGGCTTGAAAAGACCTTGTTTCAAGTCACGGTCGGCTTTTGCATTGCATTCGTCGCTGTGGCTATCTTGTCTGCCATTTTCTCCCGCTAATTTGAGCGCATTGCATCTGGTTACCTCGCTACGATTGACTGTGCAAATCGAGGTGTTTTGCTCGCCAGCAAAGCACCTTTTTGTGTTTTAAGGATACAGCGAGCATTATCTTATGTTTCGTGGATTTCGCTGGCAACTTCTCGCGTTCATCATCGCGGCAGCGGCGTTTGCGCTCAGCTTCGTGTTGCGTTCTAATGATGATGAGCGCCTTCCGCAATTGCCAACATTGACGGTCACTACACAAGCCGTCGTTCCCACCCCAACACCGATACCCGTACAACAAGAGACGACTCCGTTGACCATACCGGCGACCTCTGCCGCGCAGGTTGTCGCATCATCGACACAAAATACCGCCCCCATATTTCGTGAGGCGTTAATCGGCTCCGTTCGCCGCCTCAATCCACTGTTTGCAGACTTAAATCCGGTTGACCGAGACATCACTTCGCTCATATTTGAAGGCCTTGTGCGTATCAATGAATTCGGCGAACCGGTGCCTGCACTCGCACGCGAATGGACAATTTCACCGGACGGACGTGAATATGTCATGGTGCTGCGCGATGATGTGCTGTGGCACGACGGGATTCCCTTCAGCGCGGCAGACGTTACATACACGATGGCGATGTTGCGCTCGCAAGATTTTCCCGGTTCGGCTGAGTTAGCTGCATTTTGGCGAACCGTCGAAACCGAACAACTCGGCGACCATCTGATTCGCTTCCGGCTCACACAACCACTCGCCAGTTTTCTCGATGCGTT
>RFIA01000214.1 GCA_003695675.1 Chloroflexota bacterium | reverse complement strand
GTGAGGTTCTCTCCTCGTGTGGAGAGGGGGCCGGGGGGAGGTGGAGGTTAGAAAGCATTCATCCTTAAATTGATGCCTAGGGAGCACGCAGTGCCCCAACGGGTCGTTTTTCTTTGCGACCTTTGCGGTTGATCCGTTCTATATTTCAAAAGGGGGACAAACCAACCCGATGATTACAATTACTTACACCGCATCTGATGCGGATGTTGCCAAACGCATTCAGGCCGACCTCGCACAAGCGGACATCGCCGAGGCGAGACGGCATATCTTGCTCGTCATCGTGTCGCCGGATGCGAAAAAAGATGAGGATGTGCATCGTGCGCTTGATGATGCGCTCCACAAACATCATCACATCGTCCCGGTGTTAGTGGCGCAGACCCAACTGCCCGCGAAACTTGCCCATTTCGATGCGCTTGACTTCACCGACCGTTATGATTTCGATAAACTTCGTGCGCAGCTTGCGAGCATCGTCGCTAGTGAACCGGATATTCGGCGTAATAATCGCTTGACGGCCTTTGCCTTATTCGTGATCGTGATAGCCATCTTTTTGTTGGCGATACTCTTCATTGGTGGTGCGGACATCGAAGCGCCGCAAGATGAATATAATGCCATCGCGACGGATGAACAGCGAACGATTGAGGCGCTAATCAACGTCAATCTCCCGCGCTCGACCGAAGAGGCCGCCAACTTTCCGGCGACGGTGGACGCTGCACCGACCGCACAACGTCCGCTCTTGATTCAAACAGCGACGGCCTTGGTTGATGGAGAGCGAGAATAAATGCTGTGCGTCACACCTCAACGTCATCGACGACTCGTTCGCGTAAATCTTGTGCGATGAGGGCGGCGGCGGCATTTTGCCAATTGTGCAAGGTACGCTCCGGCACATAAACGCGAAACCATTCCAACGCTTTCTCGGTCGTCTCGTCGAGGTCATCATGTACAGCGCGGCGGCTGAATGGCTTGAGGCCGACGACATACGGAAAATACAACGCATTATAATAGCGCCACTCGTCGGATGTGCCGAAGTCGCCCCCATTGCGCGGTTTCAGCCGTTCGATGCTTTCCGCGAGCACCGCCCGCAATTCCATCGCGCGTTCGAGCGTATTGTCCGACACACCACGTTGTGCCAAGCGCTGCTCGACAATCGGCAATTGTGTCAACGGACTCGCGGCCAAACGCTGCAAATTGCCCATATTGCCGAGCGCACGGCGCGTCAACCGGGTGAATTTTTCGTCATCAATCGTCATCACATCAAGCGATTCATCTTTGCGTTGGAGGGCGTCGGTCACATCTTGCAATTGTGCGCGTTGTTGGCGCAGCGCCGGATAACGTGCGAAGACATAGCGCTCAAAGGCGTGGCGTAACGGACGCGCAAAAGTCTGTGTGATGATAGCCGTCGTAATCACCGCCAACAACAATATCAGCCACGTCGCCGTCAATGTGTCGTTGATTATCATCGCCAACGCGACCTGCCCACCGAACAACAGGATCATGATGGCGGCATAATCGAAGGAGCGTGTTATATCCGGCAGCAACGCCTCGCCCTCATCAAACGCATCGAACATCGCGACGGCGATACCGAGCAACTCAAGGTTGGCGCCGATGCCGAACAATACGTCGGCGCGGCCCATCTCGCCCGGCAGCAGAAAGACGCCCGTCCCCAAGATGAAGAACAACGTCGCAATCATCAAGACCCCGACCGGGCGTGTGTGTTGTGTCGTCGCGTACAGCCGCCATACGCGCACGACGATGACGAACAGCGACAAGGCAATCGCCACGGCGAAGACAAGATATAGTGTACCAGTTTCAGCGTCAGGCGATGTGAAGTCGAAAATGAGAGTCGTGCGGCTTGCAATCACGTAGATGATCAGCGCTGTGAGCGGAATCCCGTAGCGTGTGGCGTCCTCAAAACGTGGCGCGACCGTCTCCGGCAAATGCAAGACCGCGCCCGCCCAGAAAATCGCCGGGAGGAACAGCAACGGCCAACGCCAACGCACTAAGCTCACGACGCCCGTGTGATCGATGAGCGCGTCGAAACCGATGCCGAGCGCGTACACAATCAACCCAAGACCGGCGAATTGCAACGCGAGTTTGCGCGTGTCCCGCGCCAGCAGATACATCCCCAACCACAGGGCAAAACTATAGATCACGATTTGTAATATCAGGGACAATTTATTCTCTCGACGATGAACCCATTGAACCGCGAAGACGCGCAGGACACGAAGAAAAACCTCGTTTCGGCCTCCACAGCGAAAACAAGATGTGTCGGGACAGTAGGGACGGTTCGCGAACCGTCCCTACGAATGTCCGCATTGAACAATTACCAATTCTCCGTACCCGGCAGCCCCTTGAACGGGCCGACAATCGCCGATGTAATCCACCCGCCATAAAAATCGCCCGGCTGCGCTTCAACCTCTTCGTCATCGACAAAAGCCGCATCCACACGACCGGGATAAAAGGCGAGATAGCCTTTGATGGCGGCGAAGTCCGGCGTCGGGTCGGGGTAACTCCATGCCGCTTTTTCCGACGTGCGCTCACCGACCCGCAAATCCCAATGAGTCGCACGGCCTTTCCATTCGCATATCGTCCGATAACCGGCTTCGGTCAGATATTGAAAATCGACATCTTCCGGCGGAATGTAATACGTCGGCGGCGAAGCCGTCTCTAACACGCGATAGGCATCGGTGGTTTCGGCGACGACCGCGCCATTGAAGATGACACGAATGCGGTTCTTTGTTTTTTCGAGACGCGGCGGACGCGGATAATCCCAGACCGATTCTTGATTCGTCTCGGGTTTGCTCGATTGTGGCATGGTATGACGACCTTTCTCCCTACCTGAGTAGTTGCTGTATTTGCCAGAATTTGACCCATGTCTTATAATCACACAAACGTTCTAAGGGATTAGGTGATGAACAATCAACTGATAGATACTTGGCAGATCCACAATCGAATCTTATTTTATTTGTTGGATGCCGTCAAACCCGAAGCGCTGACCGGCGTGCCGCAAGGGATGAAGGGGCGCAGTGTGGCGCAGTTATTTGCGCACATTCATAATGTGCGTCTCTTATGGCTAGAAGCCGCTACGCCCGAATTGATGAGCGATGTGCGCAAAATCCCGATGAAAACAAAAGCCGAACGCGATGCGATTGACCTCGACACATTGCGTACAGCGCTGCGGGCTTCGAATCACGCGATGGAAGCATTATTGGCAGACGGTTTTGAGCGCGGCAGAGTCAAAAACTTCAAACCCCACGCCGCCGCTTTTTTTGGATACATGCTCGCGCACGAATGGTATCATGTCGGTGAAATTTGTATGACTCTTACACAAGCCGGTCATCGTCTCGACGATTCGGTGTTATATGGCATCTGGGAGTGGGGGGCACGTTGAACTACAATACGCGACAGAAATGTGAGTAGCTTCAACGTGGACGAACAACAGATCACGACACAGCATTTCGATGCACACAGCGCATGGTGGTACGAGGTCTATTACGACGAAACGTCGTTTACCGGATACGGTCTGCGCAAGCAGCAGGCATACGTCACAGCGCGATTGCGGCAACGCGGCGAGTCGTTGCGTGTGCTTGATGCCGGGTGCGGCGCGGGAGTCGTCGCGATAGCGCTCGCCGAAGCCGGACACAACGTCAGTGGTATCGACATCGCGCCGCGCATGATTGAACGCGCTGTGCAAGAAGCTGAGCTGCGTGGCTTGTCGTGCGATTTTCGCGTCAGCAGTGCCGACGCGCTGCCCTATCGTGACGCGGCATTCGACGCTGTGGTTGCGATGGGGTTGCTCGCCAATTTGCCGGACGACCGCGCCGCATTGCGCGAGATGTTGCGCGTCCTCAAACCGGGCGGCTTACTCATGGCGACGATGCCGAATACGCTCGCGCTAGATGTGCTCGTTGCCTTGCCGTTGTCCTTCCCGATTATGCTCGAAGGCACACGGCTGCGCAAACCGTTTCGGATGTTGGCAAATGTCGGTCGCCGCGTCACACGCCGTCCGGTGAAGCCAATCGCAACGATGAAACCGGGACAGTCCGTCATGCCGATGCGTTACCGGCGCGTCATACAAGCTGCCGGTTATCACAACGTCTGTTATACGGCGCTCGTCTTCGGGCCGTTGATGCCATTCGGGTTACTCCGCCCGGCATTATCGACACAAATCACCTTCAGCGAACGGTTTTATCATCTCGTCGAGCGGGCGACAATTTTGCGTTGGCTCGGCAGTGTCATCATGTACGAAGGAGAGAAATCTCAATCATGAACGATGTCATGCTGCGCTTTGTCCACATCAGCGATACCCACTTCAGTCATGACCCGAATTACAATCGCGATTACGCCGCATACATCCCGGCGGTGGGGACGCGAGCATTGGTCGAGCAACTCAACGCGCTGCCTTTTACGCCGGATTTTGTGCTGCACACCGGGGATGTCGCCTACGACCCGCTGCCCGAAGCATATCCTGTGGCGCGCGATGTGCTCAGCAAGATCAAATATCCGACGTATTATATCGCCGGTAATCATGATGATCCCGCGGCTTTGCAAACAATCGTCATGGGGCGCGACGATATTGCGACGCCGTTGCACTATGAAGTCGAAATCAACGGCGCACAAATCGTGTGCGTCGACAGCAACGGCCCGGCAGAGCCACCCGCGGGCTTTGTCACCGATGAGCAGCTTGCGTGGTTACGCGCCCTGTGCGAAGCCGACGACGACCGCCCGCTCATCGTCGCCATTCATCACAATGTCGTCGAAGTCGGTGTGCCGTGGCTCGACGAATGGATGGGTATCACCAACGGCGACGCGGTGCATCAAGCGCTGCGTCCGGCGCGGCAGCGCTTGCGCGGTGTTTTCTTCGGCCATGTCCATCAAAATTTGACGATTGTTCGCGACGGCATTTTATACAGCAGCGTCCTCAGCAGTTGGGCACAATTGCACGCATGGCCCGGCATGACGCGCACCACGCCGGACATCGGCGCGGAACCGGGCTTCAATGTCGTCACCATCACCCGCGAGCAAACCTTCATCCGGCATCATCGCTTCGCCGTTGACGTGTAAGTTGCATGTTGCGCTTAGTGAGACGGGTCGAACAATTCGAGACACAGCTTGAACCCGGCTTCGGTGAACTCGAATGCCCACGCCGCCGTCCCACGTTGGCCGTTATCGCGCAGGTAGCCCTTCCACACCAACGAGAATTGCACCGCGAGTTTTGACTTGTCCGGTTGATTCGGCGGCAGCTTGCCGTGCGCATACGTATACGATGTCATCAACGTCACCGGCGGCAAACATTCGACAGTCGGGCATGGCACGATGTATTCGTGTTGCGGCGCATGACGACGCTCGCGGAACATCGTTTGCATAAATTTGCGTTCAGCTGCTGTCAGTGTCATCGGAGGCTTCCTTCTCAACGGGTCTTTCCGTCAGGACGCCGCGCTGCCTCACACCCGACTTGAACATCGTTTATTTTCAAGGTGCAAAAAAAGCGAGCCAAGCCGGAAGACATCATCCCGCATCGACAACCGGCGCCGGGCGCAGCAATGAGATGAGTATCGCGAGGATGACTTTAAACATATAATAAATCGACGACAACGCAGTAATCGATGATTGCCCACCTTCACGCGGGTGCATCGTCACCGGCACTTCGCGGATGCGCAACCCGGCGCGATGCAGCAACACAAGCGACTCCGGTTCGGGATAATCGTGCGGGAAGTTGTGGGCGCACAACGTCAACGCCCGACGACTGAACGCGACAAAACCCGATGTCGGGTCGGTGATGCGCTGGCCGATAATCAGCGAAATCATATTGGCGAGGATGATAATCCCAACACGGCGTGTGAACGATGTGCTGCCGCCCTGCTGCAAGAATCGCGAACCGACCACGAGGTCAGCCTGTTCATTGAGCAATGTGGTGATCAGCAGGTCGATATACTCCGATGTGTGCTGACCGTCGCCATCGCTGCGGACGACAATTTCATACGCATGTTCAAGCGCATAACGCAAACCGGTTTGCACCGCCGCGCCAATGCCGACGTTATACGGCAGATTGAGCACAATCGCGCCACACGCCGCCGCGATACGACCGGTCGCGTCTGTCGAGCCGTCATTGATGACGGCAACATCGACGTCGGGGGCATCACGCTTGATACGCGACACGACTCGTCCGATATTCTCTGCTTCGTTGAGTGCGGGTATCACGACCAATATGCGCGGGTGGATATGTGATGCTTGTGAAGACATGAGCGCTTCATCGGGGCACAGCGTGGCTATGCCCCGATGGGAAATCAATTAATCATCCAATTGCCAGCCAAAAGCCTCGTCGTCATCTATCGCCTCGTCTGCGACACGCCCCTGCATCGTGAAGCGCAGGATGTCCGTCATCTCGGCACGCAGCGCGACTTCGGCATTGTGATTGGCTTCGTCGAGGAATTCGCGAATCGTTTCGCGAACTGTGCCCCGAATCAATTCTTGCAATTCGGCGACAGTCAGGTTGGTAATCGGCGTCATCGCTGGGGGAAATTGTGTGGTCTTGTTGTTAGCCATTGAAGTAATTGACATCTCTTTCTACTCAATGCGGCGCATTCGATGATGCGCTCAGCAATCGCCCGCAGTCTATCATACGAACGACAGGAATGAAACGGCAAAGTCGCGAGGTTGCAAGCCACCCTGCTTTAGCGAGTGGTCGTTGAATTGCTCTCGTAGCGCGTCACGAAGCCTTTGAATTTGCCTTTTGCCTTACGCCATTTTACGTCAACATTTTTGACCTTCGCGGCGGGTGACCCCTCATGCAAAAATGCGAGAAATTTTTCCAATACGGGGCGCGGCCCCTCGGCCACGACCTCCACATTGCCATCATCAGTATTCTTCACCCAACCGGTCAATCCCATCTCGGTCGCCGTCATCATCGTATAATAACGATAACTGACCCCCTGCACACGCCCACTGACAATCGCATGAAGTTGTTCATCTGTTTCTGCCATGACACACACTCCCAAGCAAGATTCGATTATGGCCTACAATCTTACCACGAATATGCAAATCAGCTATTCGACTTCGATAATCGTGTCGAGCGCTTCAACACAACTGCGCCCGAAACGCATACAGCCGGTGGCGAGCAAACTGTCGTCGCCGTCTTGTGGATTGCTCGTCGCTTTGAACGGCAGCTCCGGCGTCCAAGCCGGACAGCCATACGTCGCCGCGATGTAATTGACCGCCATGCCGAGATGGTCTGCTGCAACACCGGCGACAGAAACCGGCGGCGGCTGCACTTCAGGATTGCGTTTGGCGAGTTCAATCTCAAAGTAATCGACAAGACGCCGCGCCTCCGGCGAAATTTCGACGCCGGGCGGCACAATCCAAATATACGGACGGTGCTCGTCACCGTGTAAGTCGATGAAGAAATCGACGCCGGTTTCCTCGATTGCATTTAGCACCGCGCTAATTTCGGGGCATTCCTCTGTAGGATTGTCCCACGCGCGATTGAGGTCAACACCGGCGGCGTTGGCACGCAGGTTGCCGAGCGTGCTGCCATCGGGATTGATATTGGGGACGACATAGACCGTCGCTTTTTGCAGCAGCGACTGTGCGCTCGTGTCTTCTGTAGCGAGGAGAACCCGAATCAAACCATCCGCGGCATATTCGGCCATCGGCTCCCCGGCGTGCTGCCGCGCGATGACCCACACCTTCTTCACCGGGCGCGATTCATCGCCGAAGACAACGGCTTCAATCGGGCGTTGTTGATAGGAATGCCCAAGCGTGCGCCGTGTGATTCCAGCGGCTTCACACGTTTTCAACAAACTTTCACGTTGCGCGGCGGTGTAGGGGACGAAGAAGGCATACGATGCAGTCGCTTGGGTGGCTTGGTGCTCAAAGATGAGCTGCCCGTCTTCGTAACGAGTGGGGAGGCGAAACCAATGCGTCTCATCGTATGACGCCAACACATCGTATTCCGGCCACGCGAAAGGATACGACGCGCCGCCCGCATTGGTTATCGTGAAACGGCGGCTTTCCCCCGCATCGCCGGACGCCCGAAAGTAAAACCATTGGTAAAATGTATTGTTGGTGTCGGGGCGAATGGCGAGTTGCGCCGTCGTCCCGTCGAGATTTTCAACGATGATATTGCCCGTATCAAAATCAGATGTAATTTGCATGATGTCTCCTCATGAAAATAAAATGATTTGAACCGCGAAGACGCAAAGAACGCCGAGAAAAATCAAAAGATTCGATTGCATACAAGCATAATGCAAACAGTACCGCCCCGCAAAGTCCATTCCAATCATTGCAAATGTATTGTCTTCCGCATCAAAACGAGCTATCATTGATTGGGCAACCGGCTTTGAACCCGTTAGCTTGTTACCGGATATGTGATATGGTTGCCACATCCTGCCCGGCGGTATTTAACAGGACGCCCCAGCAGGGAAAATTCAAAGTAATAAGGTATATTTTTTAAGGAGTTCTCTAATGAGAAAAGCATTACGCATTTTGCCGTTACTCGGCTTGGTGGCGCTTGTGCTTGGCCTGTCGCTCGTACCGGCTTCTGCACAAGACGACTTGTTAACGTTTGCCGCTGAAGATTGTAATTATGGCGGCAATCTGAGTTCCATCGAGGCGGTTGATGAACTGACCGTGCGCGTCACACTTTGCCAAACCGACCCGCTCTTTGAGCAGAAGATGGCGAGTCTTGCGCTGGCAATCCATCCGAGCGAATATCTCGAAGCGACTGGCGGCACAGGCGACCTGCTCACCATGCCCATTGGCACAGGCCCGCTCAAACTTGAACGTTGGGAGCAAGGCACTGAGATCGTGTTCAGCCGCTTCGACGATTATTGGGGTGACCCCGCGATTGAAGATACCGTCGTGCTGCGTTGGAATGACCAAGCGGCTGCCCGTGCGACTGAATTGCGTGCCGGGACAATCGATGGTATGAAATTTGCCGATCCGGGCGATATTCCGGTTTTCCGTAATGACCCTGAATTTAACCTGATTGATATTCCGCCGCTGACGGGTGTATATGTCGGTATCAGTAATTTCTTCTTCCCGCTCAATGACATCCGCGTTCGTCAGGCCATTTCAATGGCGATTGATCGGCAGCGTATTGTGGACAATTTCTTCCCCGAAGGCCCGTCCATATTAACAGACGACTTCGTACCACCGGCAGTTTTCGGGCATGTCGATGGCATCGGCACACCCGGATTCGATCAAGACGGTGCCCGCGCATTGCTCGAAGAGGCTGCTGCTGATCTCGGCTTCGACTTGCCACTCGACACGCTCATTGACACCCGCACCGGCGAAGAACGTCCACTCACGTTGACATTCCGCCAAGTTGTCCGCGCTTATCTGCCGACACCGGATTTGGTGGCACAAGATATTCAAGCGCAGTTGGCCGAAGTGGGCATCAATGTCGATGTGCAAGTGGTCGAGTCGGGCACATTCATTCAATCATCGCTGGCCGGTAACGAACCGCTTCATTTGCTCGGCTGGCAAGCCGACTTCCCCGACGCCTCGAACTTCTTGACGTGCTGCTTGCTCGAAGCGATGTCGCAATTCGGCGAACCGTATCCGGACATCTACGAACCGTTGACACAAGCCGGTATTGAAACCGACCCCGAGGTACGCCAACAATTGTTCGAAGAAGTCGCGCGGGGTATCGCCGAAAACATCCCATGGGTGCCGTTCGGTCATGCTGGTTCAGCCGATGTCTATTTAGCTCGCATTGAGAACACGGCCCCGGCTGTCCTCGACGCGACAGAAGAATTTGCTCGCCTCGAAGACCCAGCCGACGACAACATCGTCTTCATGCAGAATAGAGAGCCAATTTCGATCTACTGTAACGACACCTTCGATGGCGAATCGTTCCGTGCTTGTCATCAGGTTCACGAGTCGCTGCTAGACTTTGTGTATGGCGGCACCGATATTGAACCCGGCTTGGCCGAAAGTTGGGAAGTTTCGGACGATGGCCTCGTTTGGACATTCCATCTGCGCGAGGGCGTCCTCTTCCACGACGGTTCATCATTGGACGCCAATGATGTTGTGGTCACATGGCAGGCCGCAGGCGACTGCACCAGCCCGTTGCACACTGGCACAGGCGAAGGCTTCGCTTTGTGGACAACCGTCTTCAATCAATTCGTCAATCCAGAAGCCTGCGAATAATCAACACGCAGTATAACGGATTGGAACACGATGCCGGGTCAACACGACCCGGCATTTTTCTTTTGTCGCTCGTAAGCATTAGGCCTCAAAACAGCTAG
>RFIA01000213.1 GCA_003695675.1 Chloroflexota bacterium | reverse complement strand
GCCGCGTCGATGAAGCCGCACGTATTCACAATCAGCACCTCAGCTTCGTCGGGGTTGCCGACACCGCGCATGGCATGTTGGTTGAGCACCTGCGCGATACTCTCGGAGTCCACGGTATTCTTCGAGCAACCGAGACTGAGGAGAAAGTAATTGTTTTTGATGTTCGGATTATTCATCTAATGAGTCCTCGTCGTTATATTCTGCTGCCTGCCGCAATGCTAAGAAGGCTTCTTTCAAAGGTTGGCTCACACCGCTTTCCGGCTCGTTGATGACTAAATTTTGATACGCATCAAGAAATTCGGTACGAAGCCGGTGGAAAAGATGCAAAAAATATCGTAGAAATTCAAGACAATCAAGAATCGCAATCTCAATACCGGTACGATTGTAAACACCTTCGGTGTACTTGCGGACAGGTTCAGCAATTGGTTCTGTTGTGATGAAGATATAATTGTTGAGTTGATGACGACTGCTCGCAATTTTTTGCATGGCAAGATCAATATCTTGAATAGTAATCGGTCTTGTTTTCATCTCGTAGGCCGTCACAATATCATCATCCGACATGAGTGCAATTTGCACATCGCCGATGGTACCCGTTTGGCTATCGGCAGCTGTATGTGCTTCAAGAGGCAAGATACGTTCTCGGAGATAATTTTCAGCGACTTGATAGATCGCTGTTACAATCAACACTGGCAATCGACTGGTTCCTTTGAGCGCAAGATGTTGTTCAATAAGCCTCACAATATCTTCAGACGATAATGGGACATTACCCTTGACCGCCTCAAGAGCAGACAATAGCGATACGATACGTTGCTTGCGCTCATCTCGGTATATGATGAGTTGTCGAATGGTTTCGGCCAATAAATCACCAGCACGCACAAGTTCGGTATGCACATCTGTCAGTAATTGAAGCATTGCAGCGTAAACATTGTTGCCAGATGTACGCCCACCAAGATTGACGTTCGGCGTCAGAAGAATATTTTTGGCGCGGAGAGCAGGTGTCAGGAAACCTGTCGTCGGGATGACAGGTAAGTCATAATCAAGAACAAAGCGGGTGATATACGTCTCGTCATAATCACGGCCAGAGTAGGTATCTTCTCCATCGATTTGTGTGAATGGTTTACGGATATCGACATGTGGACGATCAATTTTTGCCAATAGACAAGCCAACAACACCCTAATCGCAGCACGTGGTTTTTTGCGGACAACAATCGCAACACGTTCAAGAATGGCTTCATCAGTAATGATGGGGGCGGTGTCGGCCTGTTGCGCTTGATGATACGCGGCTTGCAAAATATCATCAGGAGTCATATCAAACGTTCTTGGCCCGGAACATAATTCGTCCACAAGACTTCAATGCGCATTGTCTTCACCGAATGGGTCTTTTTTGCGGGGGCTTCGGTACAATACCAATCCGCATATAATTCATCCATCAGGGGGGAACGATACCCCGATATCGCAACTTGACCTTTGACCGTATGGAGTAGATTAGCGAGGGCGCGATGGTCTTCGTCGGTCATCTCGTAGGCATAGGCTTTGCTGTCGCCGCGTGATTCGTGTGGATACGGTGGGTCACAATAAAACAATGTGTTATCACTATCATACCGCGTGATGATTTCGTCGGCTGGCCCATGTTCGATTTGAACACGCAATAAACGTTGTGCAACTTCGGAGAGACCCTCAACACTGCCCAACCACCGCGAGACAGCCCCTGCCATCCCTGCACGACTCGTCAACAAACAATGTGCCCACCGCCCCGAACTCGCTGTTTGTGCGAGGCCGGTGCGCACTTGCCGTGCCCGAATGAAAAAGCGCCGCGCTCGTTCAAGGTCGGTTATTTCATCATCAGCTTCTGAAATAGCGCGTTCAAATTCTGCACGCGAGAATGGTGTGAGGCCAATCGCTTCAATTAATTCGTCTTTTTGTTCGCGCAGCACCTTGAAAAAGTTGACGATTTCGCCATCGATATCGTTGTAGGTTTCAACCGGCGACGGTTTACGATTTAATAATACGGCTGCTGAACCGCCAAACGGTTCACAATAATGCTGTGTTTGTGGGAGCAAAGGGAGCAGCCAATTGAGATGACTAAATTTGCCACCATACCAACCAAAGGCGATTTTATTTCGTGCCATCATCTACTCGTCGTTTGTTTGCTATTGCAATCATTATAGTCATGAATGATGTTTGAAACGACTGCGAAATTACATCATCCTTCTTTCGTCACCGGCAGGGTCCCGGCGGGGATGCGTGGCGGCAGTACGACGGTCGCCGAGGGGGTAATCGACGGTGTGAGTGTCCGCGATGGCGTCAACGTCGGGCCGGGGGTGAAGGTCAAGGTCGGTATCGGGGTGACGCTCGGCGTTGCAGAGGGTATCGGCGTCACCGATGGCGTGAGGGTAATCGTCGGTGTATTCGATGGGGTCAGCGTGTCGGACGGGGTGGGGCTTGGGCCCGGTGTGTGTGTCAGCGTGATCGACGGCGTGGGCGAAATCGTCAATTGCTGTACAATCGTGCCGACGCTGACGGCGGTGGTCGGCAAGGGAGTCGCTGTGTTTTCGGCGGTCGGTTCAAAGCCAGAATTCGAGCTGATGTTGACGCCGCTTTGTGTGAAGACGACCTCAACCATTTGGCCGCGCCGCCCGAATGTCCCTTGAGAGCGCCCGTTGTAGATGACGTCAAGCGCGGCGGCGTTGGCAGCGGTCATCACAATTTCGTCGCGGGCGCGGAATTCATGGACTTCGCCGGGACGCACGATGCCGACTAATTGCTCGATGCCGTCGGCTGCAACCCGCACCCACGACCGTTGTGTGAATTCGATGGTGACGACCACCCCTTCGCCGGTGAAGTCTTGCTGAATGCCCGGCAACGGCGTTGGGATGGCGAACGGCGTCAGCGTCGGGGCGCGGGTGAGGGTCGGCGCGGCGGGCAGCGTGCTCAGCACTTGCGGCGGCAAGTCATCGTCTCCGCCGCCGAAAATCGGTTCCTCGCCCGGCGGTTGGATGAATGTCGCGATGGCGAAACCGACAAAGATGAGCGCAACCGTGCCGACGATCAGAATCAACAATGTCGTCAATGCACTGCGACGACGTTGCACACGCATCTCTTGCGAGGCGCGAACCGAAGGCGGCACAACCGGCAGCGCCGGGTCGGTGTCGGACACATCGCGGGCGGCTTGTGGCGCGGGCATCTTTTCGACATCGCGCCGCAGCTTTCTCCCCTTAAAGCCCTTCGCCTGTTTGCCGACAAAGGTCGCTTCATAATATTCGAGGATGCGTTCTTCATCGAGGTCGAGGTAACGGGCATAATTGCGGATGAAGCCGCGTATCTGTACCGGCACCGCATCGGGGATGTCGAAATTGCCCTCTTCAAACGATTGCAGAATATGGGCACGGATGCGCAGCGCTTGCTCCGCATCGTCAAGCGTGAGTTCTTTCGCCTCGCGTGATTCGCGCAGGAAACGCCCTAACTCGGCTGCATCCATGAATGCTTATCGTCCCGGACAATTGCTATAGACAAAACAACCCCGCCGTGCATGGAACGTTCGGGGCTGTCGATTGTTTTGCCAAGCGACGGGGTTATGCTTCTTCGACGGCTTCTGTCGAGTCGTCTGCTTCATCCACCGCATCATCTGCATCAACTTCGGGTGTGTCTTCAGCAATACTTTCGGCGACAGCCTCCGCTTCGCTGTCGGCGTCAACTGCCTCGTCCACAGCATCCGTCTCGGCGGCCGCTTCGGCATCGACGCTGTCTTCAGCAGGTTCGGCTTCGGCGACTGGAATCGGGTCACCGACATCGGTCGGGTCAACGTCAATACCGGCTTCGCGTTTGGCGAGGAAGGTCGCGAGTTCTTCCTCGCGCACAATCGTGATCTTGAGCACCGGCGATTCTTCTGTGCCGAGACGCACCATGACATCGTGTGTGCCGACTTCGCGCAATGGTTGTTGGCTGATACGACGCCGGTTGATGTCCACGCCGGTTTTTTCGTTGAGCGCGTCGGCGATTTGCTGCGTCGTGACCGAACCAAAAATCGTGCCGTTGGCGTTCGCCCGGCGGCCAAAAACCAGCTCAACACCGTCGATGACTCGGGCCAGTTCGTTGAGTTTATTCTCGTATTGGGCGCGGCGGACGGCGGCTTGTTGGCGCAGATTTTCGGCTTTGCGCAGTTCGCCGGGTGTCGCTTTGACGGCCATCCCACGCGGAATCAGATAATTGCGGGCGAAGCCGTCGGCGACGGTGACGACTTCGCCGGCGACGCCGTGCTTGTAAATATCGGAGAGTAAAATAACTTTCATGCGTAATCGTCCTTCTCAAGACATCAGCACGCCTCTCGGTTGAGAGGCGATAAGGCGCGACAGTTTACAATTTGTTCATAACAATGCGCCATTATAAACAGCCGGTCAGCCTCTGCCAACCCTGAATCATGAATCATGCGCGTGGTGTATGCGGTGTTGGCCTGCGGTATAATGCAAGTATGACAACAAAAATCAAACGACAACCGCCAATTTGGATTTATCAGCTCGCGGCGATTGTGCTGGCGTTCATCAGTTTTGCGATGAGCGCTTACTTCAGCGAACGCACATTTGAGCGCTTACCCCATCTCGAAGATGAAGTTGCTTATTTGTATCAAGCCAAAATGATTGCACGCGGCGATCTCGTCATCGAAACGCCATCGCCGCGCCGTGCCTATTGGCAGCCGTTTATCGTGGACTTCGCGGGCAAACGTTTCGGCAAGTACCCACCGGGATGGCCGATGCTGTTGTCCATCGGTGTGCTGATGGGACAGGCGTGGGTCGTCAATGCCTTCTTCGCGGCGTTGAATGTGGCCTTGGTCTATCGCTTTGGGCGCCAAATGTTCAACGCCGATGTCGGTCTCATCGCTGCCGGGTTGATGACCTTCTCGCCGATGGCGCTGCTGCTCAATGCGACGTTGATGGGGCACACGACGGCGTTGTTCGGCGCGACGTTATTTTTGTATGCGTATTGGCGGATGGAGCGTATTACCCCACCCCTAACCCCTCCCCGCTTGCGGGGAGGGGAATCTTTGTCCGCTCGTGCTCCTCTAAAAATAGAGCGGATTCAACCGCAAAGGCGCAAAGGATACGAAGAAAAGCAACACGTTTCAACGCAAGTAGGGGGGACATATATGTCGTCCCTACGGTCAATCAAATGGGGCGTCATCGCCGGTGTGGGACTCGGCATGGTGATTTTCAATCGGCCACTGACGGGCGTCGGTGTGGCGCTGCCGTTTGTGTTGTGGAGTGGGTTGTATTTGCTTTATACGCTTGTGCGGCGGCGCGAGTTATTTGTCACGCGCTTGAAGCCGCATCTCGCGCTTGGCATTGTCGCTTTGCTATTCGCCGGGACAATCGGCCTGCACAATTATCTCGCGGTCGGGGACGCGACCTTCAATTTGTATACGCTCGTCTGGGAATATGACAAAATCGGTTTCGGTGAAGACGTTGGGCGCGAGGGGCACACGCTTGAACGCGGCTTGCGACAAACGCATTACGATTTGACTTTGACGGCGGCGGATTTGTTCGGTTGGCAGTTGGGGCGCATCACACCGGAATTGCAAGATCATCTCCGCTCGCGCAGCATCAATTGGCCGGTGACGGGGCTGAGTTGGGTGTTGCTGCCGTTTGGGGTACTGCTCGGTTGGCGCCGCCGTTGGACGTATTTGCTATTGGCGATACCGGCGGCTTTGATAGCGCTGCATGTTGCCTACTGGATTGGGGCGCAGCGTTATAGCACGCGCTATTATTTCGAGGCGTTGTCGGCGGTCGCATTGCTGAGTGCGTTGCCGGTCGCGTGGCTGGCGCGACGGACGAGTCGACTTCTCGTTTATGTCGTGCTGACAGCTGTGTTCGTCAACAGTTTCATCACCTACAGCATCCCGCGTATCGACGCGCTCTATCGTTACAATCGCATCTCGCCGGTACAAATCGAGCAGGTGCAGGCACGGCGCAGCGACGAGAAGCCGTTGCTCGTCATCATCACGGGGGAAGATGTCCGCTGGCGAGCATTCGGCAGTTTGATGGCCGTGACGAGTCCTTATCTCGACAGCGATATTGTCGTCGCGTGGGATGACACCCGTCTTGGTGTGCGGCAGGCGATTCTCGACCGCTTCCCCGACCGCGAATTGATTGACCTCATCGGCAACGTCAACGAATGGCACTTTGCCGATGCTGCGGCATGAGTTGCGGTGTATCACTTGCTTATTATAACGTCACTTTTGGATAAGGAAATCGCCTCAGAAAATTGTATGTTATCCGCGAGTTTGAGCCATGATAACCTTTCAAAAGCTAGGCTCTGTTGATATTTGCGCTTTG
>RFIA01000023.1 GCA_003695675.1 Chloroflexota bacterium | reverse complement strand
GTGGCGATATTAACGATACACAGCACAACAGTCAAGCGGTAACGAATAAACACTCACCTGTTTATCATGTTTCATAAAACGAGTAAGAATAAACAAACTGGTTTGTTGAGAAATATCTCCTACTTGGCTTGTGCGTTTGCGGCATCCGCCTATATAATGCAAAGATAGTGATGTAACACCATTTAAATAAAGTTTGTTATAAGCTGGTTGACATGGCGTAGATTTCGGACAGTTCAATACCACAATCAGCGTATAACGTGCTACAATAAACCAAGTATTCAACAATATCGAATCGATTAATTGCAGATTGAGGAAATTGGACTATGAGTGACCGTCCTGCTCAACCACGTCCCCAAATTAGAAGTTTGAAAGATCAAGCCTCACAGGCACCCCCTGAACCAATAGGGGAAGAGTGGACTCCGCCAGCCATCAGCACGCTTGAAGACACGGGGCTGAACTTGCTGACTGTTGGCGATCTTGTGCTCAAAGTGCTCTATTTTGGTGGCTATATGACCGGCATCGCCATCTCAGATATTGTCAAGCTACCATTCACAGGTGTGCTTGATGGAGTGATGGAATTTCTCAAACGCGAAAAGATGCTTGAAGTTCGCGGCGCCGGTGGCCTGAGCGAAAGCTCATTCCAATATATCATCACCTCAAAAGGTGCTGAAAAAGCTCGCGAAGCGCTCGAACGCTCACAATATGCCAGTGCTGCTCCTGTCACCCTGCAACAGTATATCAACGCGATGGAAGTACAAAATCGCCGCAAAATCATCATTCATCGCGAACATCTTGCACAGGTGACAAAAGACCTCGTCATCTCTAACGAAATGTTTGACCGCATCGGCCCGGCTGTGAATTCGGGACGTTCGGTTTTCTTGTATGGCCCGCCCGGCAACGGTAAAACCACAATTGCTGAGCGAGTCGGCAATGTGGTTCTCGGTGGTGACATGTGGATTCCGTATGCGATTGACATCGACGGGCAGATCGTGCGTATTTACGATGCTGTCAATCATAAGCTCGGACAAGCCGACGAAAATGGCAAATCACGACGTGCAGGCACCGGTGTCGTTACTGATCCGCGCTGGATCAAGATTCGTCGCCCGGTTATCATGGTCGGCGGTGAACTCACGCTAGCGGGTCTTGATTTAGTCTATGATGAGGTGAATAAATATTACGAGGGGCCGTTCCAGCTAAAATCCAATGGTGGTATGTTCCTCATTGACGACTTTGGACGCCAACAGGTACGCCCGCGCGATCTCCTCAATCGTTGGATTGTGCCACTCGAAAAAGGCGTAGACTTTTTGACGCTGCACAATGGGCGCAAAATCGAAGTGCCCTTCCACGTGATGATCGTCTTCTCAACCAATCTTGACCCACGCGATCTTGTTGACGAGGCCTTCTTACGTCGTATTCGCCATAAAATTGAGGTCGGTGACCCAACTTACGAACAATATCGCGACATCTTCCAACGTGTGTGTGAGGCAAAGAACATCAAGTATGACGATAAAGGTCTCGCGTATCTTCTCAATGAATGGTACATCAAAGAAGATCGTCCGCTACGTGCTGTACACCCGCGCGATCTTATCGCACAGCTCATCGATATTGCGACCTACCTCAATCAACCACCAACACTAACAAAAGAGTTGATCGATATGGCCGCTGCCTCTTACTTCGTCAATCTGTAAACGAGGATGAGGCTTTAATTACGTTCATGGTCTGATGATAAGAAAATTCGATGGATCGGCGGTTCCGCGTCACTTCGTATTCGTGCTGGCAGACGGCACGTTCGTTGTGCAATGGGACGATAATCGCGTACAAGAACTGCTGACTGGCCGCTACCGCACCTTCAACGATGAGGACGACTTTGGCCATGCAATTACCGATTATGAGCTGGATCAACTCAAAAATGCCGGTCGCGTAGAACACTACAATCGCCAATATGTCTGGTTATATGCGTTACCCGAAAAACGTCGCTATGCCAAGCAGATGCGTACACAAGAGCGAACACGCAATCGAGTTCGCTCTTATTATCTCAATACGACGTTGCCTAGTTCGCAGCTGAGTAATATTGAAGCATTATTGGAGGACTTGGAGTTAAGTAACGAATTTTTGGCGCGTAACCGCAACAATCTAATCGCCATACTGGGCAAAGATGGGACGCCTTTTGCGTCGTTGCAAGATGCAGAAGCGGCACAAGTTCGTCTTTCACAAAAAGCGCCGAATGTCTTCAATAATATTGCGGTCGCCTTCATCGAAACATCGACGAATTCAAACCGCACAACCAGCAGCACAAGTAATGCAGCATCCGATTCGCCAGACTTGATGACCATTATCGCCAGCCAAACCGACAAAACAGTAACACGCGGCAAGCGAGCGATTTTGGTAGTGAGCCATCAACACGAGCAAAAAGCCATACACGACTTACTGATCGATATGGCTTTCGAAGTCAAAACCACCAGCTCGGCAGGGCGCACACTCACATTGATCGAAGATTTTTCGCCCAATCTCCTCGTCATGGATTTGGACTTGCCAGATATGCACGGTTGGGAAATGCTCGCCAAAATGCGCGAGAATATGGTACCGGGCAGCTTGATAATCACCGTCATCGCAGACCCATCATCTTCAGGACAAAACCAAGCCATGGCTGTCAGCGTCGCCAAAGTAGACATCTTCCTCGAACGCCCTATCAGCATCGCAGGATTGCGACAAAAAATCTGGTTCACGTTCAAAAATTTGCAGACTCCGATTGTTCGGCGGCTGTCTGGTTAAATGCGCCCGTTCATCTCTCGCCACATCGACCTTCCACATTTGTCATCAGCAAAAACAATTCGCACCGTTGCACTTTACGAATCGTACTGGTAAAGTCTACGCAATTGGTTAATCGTATGTTGGGTGCGCGATGGTCTGGGCGTTATTGATCATGATTGCAACCGTCACATTACTCATGGCGTTGTCCGAAAGTGGGCAACTACCGTGGGCAAGGCGGCTGCATCGCGAACACGCGGGTTCTGCACACAAGGCTGAATGGATGGCACCTGAAGACATTCTGCAACAAGTTGAATATGATTATCTTGCTGCCCACCAATGGCTAGGCGAAAGCGCGTTGCAATCATGGCGTTTGCAGGCAATGCAGGCGTCATCGTGGCTAGCGGGTGATTATCTCAAGCAGCATCAAAAATTGATCGCGCAGTATCAAGTGATGCGTGTGCCCTGTTACGTCGGGATACACCGCGCCGTCCACGCCGTAGAAGTTCGGCAGTTCTCTGACGACGGGGCATCTTGCTACATTATCGACCGACAAAGCCAGTGCCGAATGGCGACGTATGACTACCACAATCAAACTCGCATCCTTACACAAGATATGGGCGACACTGCCGTTGTCTATCGCATGATATATGATAAAAATGATCGACGATGGAAAATCGAATCCTATATTCAAGAATTACCGTCCGGTTGGGGGAATCAAAGTCTGAAGGCGTGGGTCGCAATCGTTTCTGAACTCCCCCCAAAAACCGGTCGCGACAACTAATACGCTCATCGAATCAGGCAGCAGCCTGCGCACCAATTCTTGGAAAAGATATGATTTTCGTAACGGGCGGGACAGGATTTTTAGGGCGGCATCTTGTCCCAGCATTATGCCGGGCTGGGCATCGTGTCCGTATACTCACCCGACATCCGGCTCAAAATCGATGGTTAGACCATTACACAGACATCGAAATTATTGCCGGTGACTTACGCGACCAAGATACGCTTGTCAAGGGCATGGCCGGATGTCGATATGTCGTTCATGCAGGGGGTTTATTTCGCTTTTGGGGCGCATCATCAGACTTTGAGGCGACCAATGTCATTGGGACACGCAACGTCCTCGAAGCGGCATTGGATGCCGAAGTCGAACGTTTGGTGCATATCTCGACGATTGCCGTCATCGGGCGCCCCGATAAAACGGCAATCATGGACGAGACTTATCCACCGCGTCCGGTTGATGCCTATCAATACAGCAAATTGCAAGCCGAGCAACTTGTACGCCAATATCACAGCGAGCATCAGTTACCCGCCGTCATCCTCAGACCGGGCGCATATTATGGCCCATTTGGGAATTATGCCTTCAACCGTCTATTCTTCACCGACCCGATGCGCGGTATTACAATGCAAGTCGATGGCGGCAAACACATCATCTTCCCAGTATATATCGGCGATGTGGCGCAAGGTGTGTTGAAGGCGTTGGAGCGCGGTCGTGATGGCGAAATTTATCATATCAGTGGGGAATGGATTTCGCATAAAGAAGCATTCGACATCATTTATGAAGAAGCGGGGTTGCGCTGGCCGCGCCTGCCGATACCGGGTTGGCTAGGGATTTTTGTCGCCCACTTGTTGACATGGCTGGCAGCGATCACCAAACGAGAACCCTTCTGGCCGATCAATTTACGTTCGTATGTGTATAATGATTGGCGTGTTTCGACTGAAAAAGCACAACGCGAACTGGGTTTTGTCTCGACCCCTTTTCGCATCGGCGTCCGCAAAACATTGACATGGTATCGCGCCGGGCGACCTGATGTGTGGGATGAGACGGGCTGTGGCGAAACATCGGCCAAATAGAATTTGCTGATGGGCGAATGCGTATGTTAGACGAGGTTAAAATATATGTTCGCAGTGGCGATGGAGGGGACGGTATTGTCTCCTTTAGGCGCGAGAAGTTTGTGCCGCGTGGCGGGCCGAATGGTGGCGATGGCGGGCGTGGCGGCAATGTCGTTTTGCGAGTCAATCCGAAAATCAACACATTACGCCGCTTCCAGAAAAAAGTTCACTTCAAAGCTGAGCGAGGTGGACGCGGCGGTTCGAGCAACAAAACGGGCGCCAATGCCAAAGACCTCATTGTTGAAGTCCCGCCCGGCACGGTTGTGCGCGATGCCGAAACCGGCGCAATACTCGCTGATCTCGTGAAAGCGGGGGAAACAGCCATCGTTGCACGCGGTGGGCGCGGCGGCAAAGGCAATGCACACTTCAAAACAGCGTCCAATCAAGCGCCGCACTTCGCCGAAAAAGGCGAACCGGGCGAAGAACGTTGGTTGATACTCGAACTGAAGTTGATTGCCGATGTCGGTCTCGTCGGTGTGCCCAACGCCGGTAAATCGACGCTGCTTTCGGTCATCAGCAATGCGCGTCCAAAAATCGCCGACTACCCCTTCACAACCCTTGAGCCAAATCTCGGCATCGTCACGCTCGACCACAACGATCTCGTCGTCGCCGACATTCCCGGCCTCATCGAAGGGGCGCATCAAGGTGTCGGACTCGGTCATTCGTTTTTGCGGCATGTCCAACGCACACGCTTGCTCGTCCATCTGCTCGACGGTACGAGCGAAAATCCATTGGCCGATTACAGTCAAATTAACAGCGAACTAGCATTGTATGATGAACGGCTCGGCGAACGCCCACAAATCGTGGTCTTCACCAAAATGGATTTGCCACAAGCGCAAGCGCGTTGGCCTGAAGTCGAAGCGACGCTCAAAGATCGTGGTGTCGAGCCGATGGCAATCTCGTCCGCCACGCATCAAAATATCCGCGTCTTAATCGAGCGCATGTTCAGTGTCATCGCCGATTTGCCAGAAGAGCAAGAACCGCTTCACATCATCGAGACGCCGGTCTACGATTTGCCGGAAGAAGAAATCCCCTTCACGATTGAGCGACTTGATGACGACACCTATCGTGTCGGCGGGCATCGCATCGAACGCGCTGCGTCGATGACGTATTGGGACAACGAAGAAGCCATCATGCGCTTTCAAACCATTCTGGAAACGCTCGGCATCACCGAAGCCCTTAGAGAAGCGGGTATCGAAGAAGGCGATACAGTCTTCATCGGCGAGCATGAATTGGAATGGACGGAGTAGAAGCGCGTCATGGAGCGTGTTGGTATTCTCGGCGGCACATTCGACCCACCGCACATCGGGCATCTCATTCTGGCAGAATATTCGGCGGAAGCGCTTGCCCTAGACCATCTGCTCTTCGTCCCCGCCGCAGACCCACCTCATAAGCAAGACCAAGCCAAAACACCGATTGCACACCGCCTCGCGATGCTAGAGCGTGCATTGGCCGACAACCCGCGTTTTGAGTTATCGCGTGTGGATGTAGACCGTCCCGGCCCACATTACACACTCGATATGGTCAAAATCATTCGCGATCAATACGACAACCCGGAATTATTTTTTATCATGGGCGGCGACTCGCTCTACGATTTACCGACATGGCATCAACCCGAAAAGATCATCGAAATTTGTCAATTAGCCATCATCCGGCGGCCATTCAGCGAGATTGATGCGACGATGCACGACGCCATTATTCCCGGCCTCTCACAACGGCTCGTCATTATCGATGCGCCATTATTAGAAATTTCGTCGACGCAAATCGTACACCGTCTCAGTCAAGGCAAAAGTGTGCGCTACCTTGTCCCCGAAGCCGTTCTCGATTATATTGCTGCTCACAATTTGTATCAAACGGATTGAAGCTAACCGCACATGAAACGATCTGTATTTGCATTCAGCCTCGTGCTGCTCATCGTCGCCGCATCGCTCCCCGTGATGGCACGACCGACGCAACAGGACAGCGCACCAACACTCGTGCCGCCAACTCTCGTGCCGACTGTTGCGCCAGAAAATATCAGCCGTCCGACAGACTCGGCGATAGCACGCATTCAAGCCGATGGTCGTGTGCGTGTCGGCACATTGTTCAATACGCCGCCTTTCGCTGAACTCAATATACGCGGCGAAGTCTCCGGCTTTGATGCTGACCTGATGCGCAGCATGGCCGAAGCATGGGGTGTCGAAATTGAATTTGTGCAAGTCACACGGCAAACCGATGTCGAGATGTTGAATAGCGGCCAAGTCGATTTGCTCGTCGGCGCACAGGCACACCGGCGAGACCGCGATCAGCAGCTCGAATTCAGCCAATCATATTTCAGAAACACCCAATCGGTTCTTGTGCGCAATGACGATGGCGCGGCGGTGCTCGACCATTTCGCCGGGCGCAAAATCGGCGTTGTCATCGGCACACCGGCTGAAGCCGCCGCACGTCGATGGCAAGAACGCGCCCCCTATGACTTCACCATCGACACTTATTTCAATCTATCGCAAGCGGTAACGGCCGTCGTCGCCAGCGAAATTGATGGCGTCGTCAGCGACCGCGTCACCCTGTCGCGTTTGAACATCGAACCGGGCCTGACGAAAATTATCGATGACCCTGTTGAACCGGAGCCGTATGCCATTGCCATGCGACGACACGACATCAACTTGCGCAATCTCGTCAATCACACGCTGCAACTGTTTGCACAAAATGGCCGCCTCAACGAAATTCATCAGGCGAATTTCGGCGGTACTCGTTATCCCGAAGACACCATCACAATATGGGCAGGACTCGGTGACGAGGCGGCAACGCCCGATCAATTTGGCACCGGATTAGATTTACCGCAGCAATTTCGCTTGCCGGATATATTGGCAAATCAAACCTTGCGCGTCGCGGGGGCTTTTGACTCGACGGAAGAACTCTCCGACAGCGACCGCCGCATTGACGGTCTCAATCGTGCGTTAGTCGGCGCGATGGCATCACGTTGGGGTGTGCGTGTCGAATACATCCCCAACAGCACAGCAGACCCGCTCAGCTTTGTGACCAATGGACAAGCCGACCTCGCTGTCAATATCGAGCCGGATTGGTCGCTCATCAATCGTGTTGATTTCTCGCGGGCTTATTTGTTACACGGTCAACGCCTGATGATTCCTGCCAACGCAAATATTTCGAGCTTCAACGATTTGCGCGGCGGCAAATGGGTCGGCATTTTTGCGAGCGAACCCGGCACGGCAGACCGTGTGAATGCGCTCGCCGAAAGTGTCAACACGGCGGTCAATATCTTCACCATCACACGCGAGCAAGACGCAGCCTTTCAATTGCTCGTCGAAAACAACATCGATGTCGTCTTTGGCGACAGCCTCAAATTGATTCCACATCTTGAAGCCGACCCGAACAATCTAGCACTGACGGAACGTTGGTATTCTCGGCGCTTCGCTGCATTCGCGCTGCCACGCAACGATCTCGACTTTCGTTTGTTGGTGGACTACACGCTGCAAGAGCTTGAGCGCGATGGCACACTACAATCATTGTTGCGCCCGGTCACAATTTCACCGGACGACATCCCATCGTTTGAAATCTGGCCCGGCTCAAGCGAATTCGCTGGTTTATCGCTCGCACTACAGTAGCAGCGTTTGCAGACTGTTGATGCTCTTCTTACAGGGTGTTTACAATTCGATTAAGATTTGAAAACAGTTGTCCTCCATTCTGAAGACATCGTATCTTGCTGCAAACCGCAGCGTTGAATGGAGGACATGATGAATTTTACAACACGTTTCCGAATAATACTGGTTCTTGCTGCTATGATGACGCTCTTCGGCGCGACTCAAATCGTCGGAGCACAGGACAATGACGGCACTGATACAAGTGCTGCTGCGCAAGACTTCGACCACGAAGTCATCGTAGAATTGTGCCGTGTGTTGGCTGGTGATAATCAAGCTGCGTTTGAACGCTGCTTGAGAATTTATCGTGACCGGCTTGAAGACTTGTACGACCGCGTCGAAGACATTCGCGACCGCCGCGAAGATGTCCGCGACCGCTATGAAGATTTACTTGACCGGCGCGAGGATATTCGCGACCGCCTTGAGGACATCCGCGACGAACGTGATGGCGACAATGGCCCGCGCGATGAACTTGAAGACGTTTACGATGAACTCGAGGACATTCATGACGAGCGAGAAGACCGCCGCGATGCACGCGAAGACCGTCGCGACCGTATAGAGGATTGCCGAGATCGCATTGAGGATTTCCGCGACAACGGCGTACCTTTCCCTGAAGAATGTCGGCGTCTGATGCCGCCCAACAGACAACAGTAAGCGGTAAGCACTATCTCTGGGCGGGCATACAAAACCCGCCCTTCTCAAATTGCCCTCACCCTATTCCTCTGCCGATTCAGCCGGGCATAATTTGCGCAAATAGTCCCACGTATAAATCCCAGTGTGATGTCCGTCGTCCCACATCGGTTGCATGGCATAATTGCCGACCAACTCAATTTCCGTGATGACATACGACCGCGCCGGAGTCAACGTCAATATATCATCGGGGTCGAACTCGCGCCCCATGAATTGATGCCCACCACGACACTCGACGCACGGACAAGCCTCGCGCAAATGACTCAACGGATAGCGACAAGTCGCGCCATCCGACCAAATAATTTCGAGATAGGCTTCAGCTTTATTGAGATTGATTGCTGTGGGGCGTAGTCCTGGAATGGTCATTCTTGTTCGCTTTCATCCGATTGCTTCTGTAAGAGTTCACGGGCTTGCTCAATCCATGCTTCACGACGAATACGGTGCGATGTGATCCGTTCCGGCAGCAAAATTGCCAACGCATCAGCATCTTGGCTGGCGAGTTCAGCATACGTGAAGATACCCGCCGCATTCAATGCTTCCTGAAAGCTCGGCCCGATGCCTTTAATCAATGTCAAATCATCTGGTGGCGTCTGTAAAACCTCATCAACAGGTGTCGCTTCAGATGATGTATCGTCATCACGTGGATGAAAATCCCAATCCGGGTCCGCTTTGTGTGGCACATAATCGTCATAATGCGGTTGCCATCGCCTGCGCAACACCTGCTTCCGAACAAATTTGTAGGCAGCAATCAATAGCGCAAAAATCAATAGACGATGTAGAAATTTTTTCATCAGCACACAAATACACTCATTGAACAATATCCGTATTCTAGCACATTTTGTCACAAGCTCACGGTTCACATTGCCCTGTGCAGACCACACAACCACCACAACTTGAATCTAACCATTGGTCTGATACAATCAAATGTCATCACGATGTGCGGAGCAAAAGCACATCCAAACATCGATCTAGTGGAGTTTTGCATGCAATCGCGTTTGTTCATTGGTGTCTTCTTTCTACTCACCCTCGCAGCCGCATGTCAAAGGCAACCGCCGACACAAATCATCATCGTCGTCACAGCCACGCCTAGCAATCCAACAACGAACAATGGCGATAGTCAAGTTAGTGGCACCACCACGCCAGTGGCCACCGATAATCTGACGCCGACTGCCCCCCCGACACCCGACCCTTTCCCAACCCCCACACGATTACAAATACAAATCGCTGAACAACTATTCGAGCATGGGCGTATGTTCTGGTTACAACCGACAAAAGAAATCTGGGTACTCAAAATCACGGACGAAACCGGGGGGACATGGGAAGTCTATGAAGACTTATTTGAAGAGGGTGATGTAGAATTTGACCCAGACATTATTCCACCGGAAAATATGTATCAACCAGAACGCGGTTTCGGCAAATTATGGCGCGACAATCCAGAAATCCGTCAGGCACTGGGTTGGGGAATCACACCGGAATTTGGATACGTCAGCAGTTACGAGTATTATCCCGGTGGTACGATTGAAAACGGCGAATATGTCGCGGGGCCGGGTCATCATATCTGGTTTAGTCTTTACGGCGAAGCCTTCCGCTTCAACGAAATCGACAAGACGTGGGAATTGAATTGACCGCGAAGGATAAAAATCATGAAAAATTTGCGGCGTTGGCGTTTGACTTCTGCCAGCATACCAGTATTTGAACTCGCGGCTGATGCTCGCTTGAGCAAAACCGATTACACGGACGATCAAATCTGGGTGCTGTCGCCGGGCACACTGGACTCGTCCGCGCTCACATTACAAACGCGATATGGCGGTCGCGCAACGACCGCAACACTTATCCCACATTGGCATCATCAAGGCCGCGACATTCACCTCACACAGGGTTACGCACAACCGCCGGTAGTCACCGCGTTTGCACCGGGCTACATACAACTACAAGCCAAATTGACCAAAGAATTAGCATTGCAGGCTGAGTATTGGGTGATGGAGTCTCATGCCATCGGCGCACGCTACATCATCGCCAACGATGGGGCAGAAGCGACGCAATTACGTCTGGCGATGGCCGTTCATGTCGAAGTGAATGATCGTCTCCTGCATCAAACGAAGTTGCGCCACCCAGATGGCAGTCATGGGTTGCTGTTGGGGCGAGTCGGAAATATCAATCCGGTCATCGTCCTCGAAAATGCCGACGCCCCCACCATCCCGACACCATCGCAAATCGAACGCGCAATGATCGTACCGGGCAAAAAGAAAATGGTTGTCCGTTGGTCCCATGCCGGATTGCCAGATGCCCATCGATCATTGCGATTGGCATTGCACTGGTTGCAGCAAGATTGGGCCGCCGCCTTCAATAAAATCGACCAAGCGGCGCAATCGATTCCGATGATCGAAACCGGCGATGCCGACCGCGACCTCGCGCTTGCGTTATCGTATCAGCAACTGTTGCAATCCTTTCATCGACCGACATCGCATTTCCCCGCGCCTTCATTTGTCGCGACTCGCCAACCGGACGACGGTTATAGCAATCGCGATGATGGCCGCGATTATCCGCGCACTTGGAATGGACAAGACCCACAACTCGCCTACCTCACTGCGCTGGCAATCGCCCCGATTGACGCGGCTATTGCACAGGGCATCATCCGCAATTATCTCGCTGTGCAACAAGAAGACGGTCTGATTGACTGGAAGCCGGGTCTCGGCGGGCAACGTCGCGGCTTCGCTTGTCTGCCGATTCTGGCGCGTCTAACATGGGAAATATATCAATATACGAACGACAAACAATTTCTTGCGGATGCCTTTCCAGCAATATTCGACTTCTTCCAAAATTGGTTGGACGACGACATCGACCGCGATGATTTACCCGAATGGGCAGACGAACGGCAAACGGGTTACGCCTTCATGCCGACATTCGCGACAACACAATCGTGGGCACAAGGCGCAGACATCCGTTATGTCGAAACACCGGATATGGCGGCTTACTTGCTGTCGGAAGCACACAGCCTGATGAACATCGCGGATGAACTCAATATTCAATCGCTGCGTCCGCAATTACAACGCATCGTCGATACGTTGGAGCACATTCTCGAAAGTTTGTGGCACAAAGACCATTACGCCTATCGCGATTATGAAACACATACCACAACCGAGTCCGTACCCATCCTTGAAGATATGCCGGGCGACGAAGCGTATCAGCCACAACAAGCATTGCATCCCCCGGCGCGTTTGGTTATTCACATCACCGGTGGCAGGTCACATATACCGCGTTGCAAGCTCATCTTTCAAGGACTCGACCAACATGGCAATACAGTCGATGAAGTCAGCGATGGCGAATCGTTACATTGGAATCACGGGCATGGATTTTACACGACGCGCAGTGTCTTTTCGCGTATCAATACGATTCATCTCGAAGGATTGAGCCGTGTCTACAAAATCAATGTCAACACAATCGATCTGACACGCCTTGACATCAACACCTTGTCACCGATATGGATAAAGAACTTGCCACAAGAACGCGCCGATGCACTCAAAAAATTGATGACCGACCCGGCACATTTCTGGCGGCAAAATGGCGTCGCGATGACATCTGCACAAGACGACGCATTCGACCCATCAAATGCGGATGGCAGCGGCGCCGTATGGTTGTTCTGGCAAACGATACTCGGCGAAGGATTGCTCACACACAATGCACACACCCATGCGTTTGAGTTGTTGGAAAATTTGCTGGCGATGCTCATAGATGTTTACAACGAGCAAGGTGCATTCTGCGAATTCTATCATGCTGACGCCCCCGAAGGATTGGGCACGCCGGGACATCTCGCCGGTATCATACCGTTGCACCTCTTTTTGAAGACTATCGGTGTATGCGCAATCACACCGCAATATGTCCATGCTGGCGGCCCTTATTCATGGCAACAACCGGTAACGATCAAACAACATGGCATCACCGTCACCCGGTCAAAAACTGGGACGATTGTCGTTTTCCCTTCTGGCCACACCATCACATATAATGATGACAAAATTCATCGCATTGAAGCACCGACGACGCAACCATCTGCTGTATCGAACACGCAAGCAACACGCGACACACCTGATGAGGCAAGTGACCAAGAGTAGCGACACACAATGACCACCGAACACATAGCAACCGCATTTGAATTCGCACTCCGCAGCACATCGGACGGCATCTTCATCGCCGATGCCGACGGCGTGATTCAACGAGTCAATCCGGCGGCAGGTGTTGTATTGGCGCTCAATGTCGAAGAAATCATCGGATACACGGCGCGAGAGGCCTTCAAAGACAATCCACCGCTCATCCGATTATTCAGTGAGCGAGGCAATTACACAACAGAGGTGCAGTTACCCGGTGCCCGCTTAGCGCTCGGCATGGCGACAACCGTCGAAAATGGTGATCGCATCGTGTTGTTACAAGACATAACTGAGAGACGTGGACTCGAGGCTCGCCGCGAATCGCTCATCAACACCATGACGCACGACTTGCGTAACCCACTGTCGGCAATGAATGGCTTCGTCGAATTGATCGCCCGCGTCGATACGCTGACGGAACAACAACAACGTTTTCTGACACGCATTGAACAAACCGCCAACAAACTCTATGATTCTATCGGGACGCTCGTTGACCTCGCGTGGATCGAGTCGGGGATGCCGCTCGAACATCGTCCATTACGTTTGAGCGAACTGATTGAACACACGGTTATACAATTGACACCACTTGCACATCGACAGGGTGTGACAATCGCCGTGTCGGTACAAAATCCGATGCCGACAATCATGGGCGACCCACAACGCTTGCAAATGGTTGTACACAATCTGTTGCGCAATGCCATCTTGTACTCAAAATCGGATGGCAGCATCGTCATTCATGCGTGGGCAGACGCCAACATCGCCTATTGTAGTGTGGCGGATCAAGGAATTGGGATAAACGAACACGAACTTGATTTGGTGTTTGACCGGTTGTATCGATCTTCAGAAGCGGATGTGTTGGAAAAACCGGGCGGTGGTCTTGGCTTGACGATTGCCCGCACGATTATTCAACGGCATGGCGGTGACATCACTGTATCAAGTATTGTTCATGAAGGCAGTACATTCACATTCACACTGCCAATTGTCGAACACGAGTGAGGCAAGCAAATTATGCACAGGGTTAAAATCACATTGCCCGCGACGATTGCCGGATTTGGGCCCGGGCTGAGCACACCGGGTCTTGCGCTGGGTCTGCATACCACGATTGAAATCTATGAACGCAGCGACGAAACCTTGATTGTCGAAACGGAAGGCGAAGGCGCGGGCAGTTATGGACTCGGTTTGCAACATCCGGTTTCGTTGGCGATGATGCGCGTCTTCCAACAGCGAGAACGCACTATTCCCGGCATCACTATCAAAGTGGACAATGAGATTCCATTGCGAAGCGGTCTTGGCGCCGAAGCCGCCTTCACCGTCGCGGGTGTTGTCGCGGCGGCGAACTTACTCGGCACAACATTTTCGCGCACGGAACTGCTATCGATTGCCGCACAGATCAATCAACAACCTGTCAGAACGGCTTCTGCTATTCTCGGTGGACTCAATGCCGGGGTGTTACACGATGACAAATTGTTGTACCGCACACTACCTTTGACGCCATTTCGACTCGTCGTTGCCGTGCCACAAATTGATGATTATCATGAGCGCATAAGCAGCGCGACACAGGAACTCGTGCGCTTCGCCGACGCCGCCGACAACTTGAAGCGTCTGCCCCTGCTGCTTGATGCCTTGCGCACCGGCGATCTTGAACTCGCCGGGCAAATGTTGACTGATAAACTCAGAATCGCGTCGCTGTCACCACATATTCCCGGCTATCATCATGTCGTCGAGATGGCGCATCGCGCCGGTGCTATAGCTGTCACGTTGAGCGGCGACGGCCCCGCCATTATCGCGTTGGCAACCAACAGCCACAGCAAAATTATGGAAGCGATACAATTCGCCTTTGAGCAATCAAGCGTTGAAACCCGCGCATGGGTATTAGCGGTCGATACACAGGGTATCGTCGTCAGCATTGCACAGTCGGCATAAATATCACGGCACGACGCTAATTAGGAGCACCCCACGATTATCATGTCCGCAAAACAAAAACGCTTGCAACTTTTGCGGCGGCAAATTCAACGACTAGATTCGCGCTTGGCAGAGTTGAATGATCTCAGCAATCGTTATTCGTACATTCGTTTAGCGATCATCATCATCGGCCTATTGTTGACTTTCGTCGCCCTCTCACAATCGACACAGCGCAATGCCGTGCTGATCTTTATCATCACGATGGCGATATTCAGCCTCGTAGTGAGATTTCATCGACATGTCAAAATGAGCATCGAACAACACACAATCTATCGTCATATCAAGCAAACACATATCGCCCGGATGCAGCTTGATTGGGCTGCC
>RFIA01000212.1 GCA_003695675.1 Chloroflexota bacterium | reverse complement strand
GCAGCTTATGCCTTTTCTTGGCGTCGTGGCGGTTGAAAGGTGTTTATCTTCAGAGGGACAGCAAATCATCGTATACCGTCCCCACGGGGACGGTATAGCTATGAGAAAGCGGGTCTACAGACCCGGTATAACCCTGATTTTACGATTCCATGCTGCGGCGCAAGGTCAATTCGAGATAATCGAGCCATTCGCGTTGTTGGTGAATCATCTCGATGACGTGTCGTTTTTCTTTTTCGCTGGCCGCAAAAATGCGCCGGTCGAGCTTCGACAATTTGCGCATTCGCTTGCGATCATCGTCCGTGACGACCGGTTCCCCGACCGATACCGTACCTGTAGGTGCGGTATCGCCGTCGTATACCGTACCCACGGGGACGGTATAATCATGTAGCAAATCGTCGTATACCGTCCCTGTAGGGACGGTATAGCCTTGTTCGCGGGCGGCATGGGCGGTCAATTGAATCAATTTGGCATCATCATTTCCCGCTTCAGAACGCAAGTCGCGGATGAAATATTCACTCCAATTCAGGTCATCGGCGATTTGCCAAACAATGTCCGGCAGTTTGAGCAACCCACGATAATCACGCAGTTGACGTGTATTCTTCAAACCCATCGCATTCAGCAGCAGTTGACCCTTCCCGCGTGGGATGCGGAACGTGTCGCCATCGGCGACTTGCGCGTAGTACGGCAAATCCGATTCGCCCGGCGTGACGACATCATCGAACGGCGCGAAGTGAACGCCTTCGAGACGATACAAGTCCATCAACAAAATCGCGAATTGTCGCGCTTTCGCAATCGCGTTGAGGTCATCGCGCACGTTGTTTTCACTCGCTTGACGCCACACGTCGAGTTGCTCGACAACGACAGCCGGGATTTTCGTCCAGTGCTTGTCGTCGTAATGCGCATACAACAGATGATAGGCCAGCCAACGCCGTTCGCCGGTTTCGAGTTGATAGCGGTCGCCATATTTGACCACCGTGATGGCATTCGTCAACCCATCGCGGCGAATGCTCGCGGCGAGGTCAACCACCTTCAACAACGCATCTTCGACCGGATGCAAAGCGTCGCTCTCGGCACGTTCGACCTGCTCCACATCTTCGCTTTGCAAAATGCCATCGATCAAATGATAGAGTTCTTCTTCGACATCGTTCAAATCACGATGCCGCCGTTCATCAAAACGAAGCAACGCGACCTCGCGCACCCATGTTTGAAACAACGTCGCGACGGTATTCGGCAGGCCGTTCCAATGTTGGCGCACACTCGACGGCACGACACGACGCGGCTGCGAATAATCCGGATAAATCTTGAAGATGTCCAACGGTTTGGCAACGCGGCGTTGTTTGTCGGCTTCGCGAATACCGCTGAAAATCGCTTGGTCAGCTTCGGTGAACGTCGGGCGATTGTCGTCCCCCGAATGATCAAATGGATTGGCGCCTTTGGCGAAATCGTAACTCATAGGGTCATCTCCACGCGATCTATCAACGCCCATGCTTCTTCGGTGGCGACTTCGTCCGGCGCAAAATTGAAGATCGTCTTCTTCGCCCACGATGCTTGTTGCCATGCGGTTCGCAATGGGAGCGCGGGCCACACGAGACGTTTGAATTGCTGTACGAGGGTCTTGATGCCATAATCGTGCGCGAGTGTGTTGACACGATATTTGTTCGGCACGATGCCGATGACTTTGATGTCTTCGAGGTCGGCGTCGTCGCGCATCGTCCGCGCCATATCTTTGTGACGCAGGCTCGACGCCAAGCCGTCGAGACTCAAATGCTCGCATTCGGTCGGGTAGATGATGCCATCGGTCGCCAGATAGATCGACCCGTGCAAGAGCGACGGTGTCGGCGATGTATCGACGACGACGACATCGATGGCGTCTTCCAATTGTTCAAAGCGTTCTTTGAACAACATCGCGTCGCTAATCGCGAGCGGAATCAAGCGCGTTTCGACATTCGACGGCACGAGGAAAAATTGCCCGGCGCTTTCGTCGTGCGGGGCATACGTCGTGGGCGCAATCGGCAGCAGCACATCTTCAAAATCGGCATCGCGGACGAGCAGCTCATAAAGACCGGCTTCTTTGCTTTCGCCGAGCGAAACGGTTGCGTGTCCTTGCGGGTCGGCATCGACGAGCACGACTCGCGCCCCGCGAATCGCTAATCCGGCTGCGATGTGTGTCGCGAGAGTCGTTTTCCCCACGCCACCTTTTTCGTTCAACAGCGTAATAATTTTCATTTTTCTCTTTGCGACCTTTGCGGTTCAAGTTTCTTTTTATTGTGTGTGACACATTCGCGCTGAGCGAGCAGTCAACTTGATTATAGCAAACAATAGCGCAACTTCCCCTATCATTGCTGTTAAAATGTCGCTATAAAATCAGAACATTCGTTCTGTTTTTCTTCTCATAAGATTCTTCTTTGACACAGCGTCATGATAGCAGTATCGTTTTTGTGACGGCTTCCTTGAGTAGGGGAGTCTATCTTTTTGTATCAGATTTACTCAAAATATTTCTCGGAGTTTTAACGATGAAAATGCAGTCACGTTTATTGTTGGTGACGGCGCTGTTTGCG
>RFIA01000211.1 GCA_003695675.1 Chloroflexota bacterium | reverse complement strand
TTCTCGCTGCAATATGAGATGAAACTCGGCCCAATCGGTGCGTTGATGAATCGCGTCATGCTGCGCTCACAGTTCGACAAAGCCGCGCTCAACATTGCGCAAGGACTGAAGCATTACATTGAAGTCGGCGAGAAGGCGACACCGAAGACTCTGCGCGTCGCCTATGCGGGGGCATGACAATAAATTCAATTCAGTAGGGGCGACCCGGCGGGTCGCCCCTACAAAATCATCATCCAAATTTTTACAACATTCACCCACTGAGGAGAAAATCTATCATGACACAACCATTCGAAGGCAAGACCGCCTTCATCACCGGCGGCAGCACCGGCATCGGTTATGCAACCGCCGCGAAATTCGCCCGACTCGGTGCGAATGTGACTATCGCCAATACGAATATCGAACGTGGTGAAGCCGCCGCCCAACGCATCCGCGATAACGGCGGCAATGCCCTCTTCGTGCAAACCGACGTGTCGAACAGTGCGCAAGTACAGAACGCCATCCACCGCACGGTAGAAACTTTCGGCGGCTTAAATTACGCTTTCAACAACGCCGGTGTCGCCGCGATGGGGCCGATTATCGAAACTGACGATGAAGTCTTCGATTACGTGATTGGCATCAATCTCAAAGGCGTGTGGCTGAGCATGAAATACGAAATTCAGCACATGCTGCAAAATGGCGGCGGCGCAATCGTCAACACTTCATCAACCGCCGGAGGCAAAGGCATGGCCGGTCTCGGCACGTATGTCGCTAGCAAGCACGGCGTCAATGGCTTGACGAAAGCGCTCGCCCTCGAATACGCCGAGTCCGGTATTCGTATCAACACCGTCATGCCGGGCCCCATCGAAACCCCGATGATGGAAATGGCGCGGCAAGGGATACCCGGTGCGGACGAAATGTTCGTCAGCAAAACAGCCGTCAAGCGCATCGGCACGCCCGAAGAAGTCGCCAACGCCGTCGTATGGCTATGTTCGGACGAAGCATCATACATCACCGCGACCAACTTCCCCGTTGACGGCGGCATGTTGGAACTGTAATCGAATTGTTGGGGCACAGCGTGCTGTGCCCCAACAGCGTGCTGTGCCCCAACAGCGTGCTGTGCCCCAACGATTTTTTCTTGAAGGATGACACCCATCATGACCACTCACAACATGACTCCGGCGATAGCAACGGCATTACATCGCTTGCGCACATGGTCGCTGTTCGACACACTCAGCCGACAAGACGCGCTGTGGTTGGCGACACGGTTGCGCACTCAAACCGTCCCAACGGGGCATCACTTCTTCGAGCCGGATACGGTCGACGACTCGTTGTTCTTCACCATCAAGGGACGTGTGCGCCTGTATCGGTGTTCAAGCGACAATCGCAAATTGACGCTGGCTATCCTCGCCGACGGCGCAACATTCGGTGAAAATATCCTGTACAATCGACAACGCCACGCCACATACGCCGAAAGCCTGACCCACGTCACCGTTGGGCGCCTGTATCATGACGACATCTTGCATCTGATGACAAACAATCCGCAATTCTCGCGGCGCATGTTGAGCATGTTGGGCGAACGCATTCAATACACCGAACGCCTGCTCGAAGAACGCATGGCGAAATCATTACCGTCACGGTTGGCCGGGTTACTACTCCACCTCTATCGCATACACGGCGACGATGGACAACTTCGCGGTTACACACATCAATCATTGGCGGAAATGCTTGGCACGTATCGCGAGACGATTACGCAATCGCTCAACGATTTTCAGCGACAAGAGGTGATTGGCCTCAAACGCCGGTTGATCGAAATCTTCGACGAAGACGCGCTCAGCCAAATCGCAGCGATGTGAATCTATCCTCTCAATACAATATACTGTATTATGAAAATGAATGCGCCGTCGTTTTTCTTGGCGCTCTTAGCGGTTACGTATATTTCATGAGGGTACGATGGCCGGAGCAAGCATTTTTGAAGATGAATGGCGCGAATGCCTGCGCGAACAATTTATGTACGTCATCCGCAACAACGATACCATCACCGAACAGTCATTGACTCTCGTGCTGCATGAAGTCGGTTTCACAGACGACGAATTGCGCGAGCTGCGCCTGCGGGCGACAATGCACGTCGATGATGTATCGGATGATTTCGTGCCGGACTTCGAGGCGGTCGCCCCACCGAACGAGACGGGTGAAGAACCCACCATCTATGCCGGTGTCGATGTGGCCAATGATGCGCCACCGCCGACGGCTGACGAACTCGAATTTGTTGACGACAGTGTAGAAGACGAAGAGGCCGACGCCATTGAGGATGAACTCGCTGACTTGCCGCAAGAGTCTGATGACGTTGACGACGAAGATGACGTTGAGCAATTGAGTCTGTTTTGAGCAATGTGCTATGCTTGACGACGACATCAAATGGATGCGCATCGCGCTTGACGAGGCGGCCAAAGCGCTTGAACATGACGACGTGCCCATCGGCGCAATTGCGGTGCGCGATGGCGAAATCATCGGCAGGGGCTATAACCGGCGCGAAGCCGACAGCGATCCCACCGCCCACGCCGAGATGCTTGCCATTCGCGAAGCGGCGCAAGTCATCGGGCATTGGCGGCTCGAAGATGTGACGCTGTATTGCACACTCGAACCGTGTTCAATGTGCGCCGGGGCGATGGTGCTGGCGCGTTTGCCGCGCCTCGTCTATGCGACGACCGATCCAAAGGCCGGCGCCGCGGGCAGCGTCCTCAACATCGTGCAACATCCGCACCTCAATCACCGCGTCGAGATTGCGCACGGCATCCTCGCCGACGAAGCCGCCGAGCAAATCCGCGCGTTCTTTCGCATGTTGCGTGCTGAGGGGCAGAAGTAAAGATGCGCAAACCACACCGTCACGAAATTGTGCTGGTCGTCGCCATCATCATCGCGATCATCGCGCTTGTCGTCGTCCTCAACAATTGACCGACCCTTGTTTTTTGCTATCCACAGAGTATCATGTTCTCCGTCTGGGAGAGGTGCCAGAGTGGACGATTGGGCCTGTCTCGAAAACAGGTGTACCCGTCAGGGTACCGTGGGTTCGAATCCCACCCTCTCCGTTCCAGCCGGTCTGCTTCACGAAGCAGGCCGGTTTTGATTCAGCGCAGGGCGTGTAAGATGTCGCAATACGCAGGCGTCAAAACCTTGCTATTGTCGTAGATTATATTCGAGAGAGACGGATGGATACCAATAAACTGCTCGCCCACCGACGTGAAAAAGATCAATTCATGAAAGCGCACCCGCAGTCACCATTGAAACCAGAACATCGCGCCAACTTCAACGGCTTGGCATATTATGAACCTAACCCAGCGCTCGACTTGCGTGTCACCGTGCGGCAATTCGAACATCAAGAAATCGTGAAGATGCAGACGACGACCGGTGAGCCACGTGACTTTCGTCGATATGGGGAATTCACCTTCAACGTCGATGGGCAAGAAGCCCGACTAACGATTTATTGGAATGCGCACGGGTTCTTCCTCCCGTTTGTCGACGCCGGTGCAGGCAACGAAACGTATGGCGCCGGGCGTTATTTAGAACCGGAATTGCTCGACGACAATAGTTTCCATATTGACTTCAATCTGGCCTACAATCCGTTCTGCGCCTACAACGATGCCTATAGCTGTCCCCTACCCCCACCAGAGAATCGCCTAAACGTCCACATCCGCGCCGGTGAGAAAAACTTCAAATAACCCCCGCGACACACAACGCAGCAAAGCAAAAGCACCGAAAGCCGGTTACCATAGAACAGTTAGACATTTCGGCAACCGGCTATTTCAACATCTAGCAGCCTCAGTCAGTCGGCATTGAACCATTCGTTGCACAACTAGCCAATTTTTGTTAATATCCGCGCTCTTGACAGACGCTTCCCATCACATCTGTACGGGACAATTTTCTATTCGACCAATTTTGCGCTGTATATATCAAACCGAATCGGAAATTATAAAAAGTGAAATTCACTTATGTTATATAATCACTAATTCAATTTAGGACTAAGCTCCTATACTAAAGTTATTTCTCGACTCCGATGTTACAATTCTGTTTCACACCTTAATTCTTCTATTGAAGTAGAATACGCCATAATAG
>RFIA01000210.1 GCA_003695675.1 Chloroflexota bacterium | reverse complement strand
TTCGCGGGCACGCTGCTGTTGGGAATCTTCCCCTTCCTCGTGACCAATCTGAGCGATACCGTCACCATTGCGGCGGCACGCATCTTGGGCGGTTGATTCGCAACGCTGAATAACACGTCTTGGCACGAGATGGGACTGCACACGTTGCGCAGTCCCATTTATATTTGTATTTGACATGAACAATTCACACACGAGGACATGATGACAAGACGACAACGCGAAGGCATCTTCTTTGCCCTGCTAGCCGTTGTGGGCTATTCATTCGTGCCGGTCTTCACGAAGCATATTCTGGCGACGGATTTCTCGCCGTTGTCGATTGCGTTCTGGCGTTTTCTCTTCGCCGTGCCATTTATCTGGGCGATTGTCTTGTCACGTTCGGCAACTTTCGCGGAACAATCCGACCGCCCCCTCCCCCGCTATCGAATGATGGGCATCGGCATGTTCATGACGGCCGCCGCTTTGTGCGCATTCTTTGGACTTCAACGCATCCCCGCGAGCACCTACATCGTCTTGTTTTACACCTATCCGGCGATGGTCGCGGTTGTGTCTTTGTTTCTCGGCGAACGTTTGCCAATGCAAGGTTGGCTAGCATTGGCATTGACACTCATCGGCATCGCCTTGACAGCGCCGGACTTCAGCGCGGGTTTCAGCAGTGGCGATGTCGTCGGCTTTTTGCTGGCAATCTTAAACGCAATCGTCGTCACGATATACTTCATCCTCAACGCACGGCTGCTGCGCGGTCACAAAGCGATGACTCGCGCAAGCGCATGGACGATGACCGGGGCACTCATCCCGCTGCTCATCATCATTCCATTCACCGGTCTCGACATCCCGCCGAATACAGACATCTGGCAAAATCTCATTGGCCTGACAATCATCAGCACCGTACTGCCGATATTCTCGCTCACGATGGGACTCAACCGGCTGAGCGCGTCACGAGTCGCTATCACGAGCACTGTGGAACCGCTGCTGACGATTTTGCTCGCGGTGTGGTTGTTGAATGAACGGGTCGAAGCTGTGCAACTCATCGGCGGTATACTCATCATCCTGAGTGTGTTGCTGCTCAATACCCGCATCCCAATGACAAAATTCCCGCGTCGTTGGGTCAAGTCGCAAACGATTTGATAAAATCGCATCAAGATGTGATATGATAAACTTGATGCAAAGATGTGGAGGGGCTTTGCAAGCAAAGCCTCAACAATTTTCTCTGTGCTTCTATGTTGAGTTTTCCTGTTTTTCTCTGCGTTCTTTGCGTCTTGGCGGTTCAACATGGTTCAACATAAGGGAAGATGATGACGAAACACAAACGCACTGATGTCTCGCAAGACATGCGCAAACGGTTACGCGAAAATCGGCATGGCCGGATGACAACCGACCAATGGAAAGATATGGTCACAGAGCCGGTTGGCAAATTGCTGGCACTGATGATTCCGATGGCCCCGGTGGTGGTGTTGGCAGGGTCACGCTTTTTGTTGCTTGGGATACGCCGTTTGTGGTTCGTCGTGCTCGTGATACTTGTTGTGACGATTGTCCCGCTTGTCTTCCGGGCGATGCGTTACAGCCGCGCAAAAGTGCGTTTCGCCACACTCTACGCGGCAGAGGACTTTCATACTTTCTCATTTTTGATGTTCTGGAAGAAGGCCAAATTTTATACCGAAAACAACGAAGAAATCCGCTTCAACAGACGCCTCGCGCCACACATTCCGCTTGAACGCGACCGCGCCTATCTCGTTTATTATATCGAAGACGCGGGTGGTTGGGTGTTGCTCAGCATCGCACCGGCAGACCACCCCGAAGCCGAGAAATGGAAACCGTCCGAACGTTTTAACACACGCTTCGCTCATCGCCGCGAACAGTCAAGTTAAGCAACATTTGTTTCTTCACTCGGCCATGCTTCGAACATAAAATGCGTCTCTTTCATGATGAGCACACGAAAAGCAAGATCATCTTCAGCAAGTTGACCAAGCAATATTTCGAGCATATCGCTGATTTCACTAATCAATTTTCGATCTTCGTCAAGCGATAATCCCTGCAATCCGGCCTCGCCGACAGAAGGGGACAACCCCGCACCAATCAACAGTTGAATCGTCATTGGTGGTAAGTGTAATTTGCCATCATAAAAATATGGGGCATAGTCTCGTACTGTAGGTTGTCGCATGTTGACTCCATTGATTACATATTTGTATTTGTTGACAATCTAAACGTTATTTTAACGTTCGATCCATGCTTTGACCAAAAAGAATTTCCTAAAGAGGCGTAAATTTTAGGTTAAAGTATTCTAACAATTGCCCGACAAACGATCAACAATTGCGTCTCGATGCGGTGCGTGCTACGCTCTGAGCAATTATTTAAGGATTCTTGTGGTTCAGTGATGCGCCGGTTATTTGTCCCATTGGCAGTCATTATTTTGTTGGTTGCGGCGGTGCTGCGTTTGTGGCAGTTGAGCACCCTGCCGCCCGGCCCCCACTTTGACGAAGCCGTCAATCTCATCATGGCGCGGAGTATCGCCTTTGGTGGTGCGAGGCCGTTCCCCATCTTCAACAGCTTTCAAGGGCGTGAGGTGCTCTATTATTATCTCAGCGCACCGATGCTGCGTCTTGTCGGCGACGCGATGTTCACACTGCGCATCGTCAGCGTCTTCAGCAATATCATCGCTATCGCAGCAGCAATCGCACTCGGTCGGGCGATGTTTGCCGGGCGACGCGGCATCATCATCGGTTTGACAGCCGGCGTGTTGATGACGCTCTCGTTCCCACAAATTTTATTGAGCAGGCAAGCATTCCGGGCGATTACCTTGCCGATGATGCAAGGCCTCGCGTTATTATTCTTGTGGCGCGGCTTGAATGGAAAACATCACCATAAGATATGCCTCTCGATTGGGGGCTTCATCGCCGGACTCGCTATTTACACTTACATGGCGTCGCGCTTATTTCCCTTATGGTTGTTACTCGGTGGTATCAGTCTATTGTGGATAGACCGACATCATCGACGACAACGGCTCCGCGAAGGGATACTATTCTTCGGCATATTGGGGATCACGATTGCGCCGATGGCCTACTTCGCGCTGCAAAATCCCGATATATTCTTCGACCGCCTTGAAGAAGTCACTATCGACCAAAACACATCGGGCGGCGCAGTCATCGACACCATTCAAGCGCAACTCAGCGAAAGCATCGGATTGCACTTGCGCATGTTCTTCGTGCATGGTGAAGATTACTTGCGTTACAACAGTCCCGGTCGCGCTTATCTGACATTGCCCGAAGGTCTCTTGATGTTAGCTGGTATCGCGATTGCATTACGCCGCTTGTTCCATGATGGCCGCGCCACAGAACGCGCCGCCTACACACTCATCTTGCTTGCGCCCCTGATGGTGATACCGAGTGTCATTGCGGTCAACGGCCTGCCGCCGAATCACATGCGGTCAATCGCGATGACTCCGTTGATATTCTTGCTGGTCGCCGTGGGTTTTGAAGCACTTTTTGAACGCATCACGCGCCGTCAATCAACACGAAGCATCAGACGTCACTTCGCCGCGCTGACAGTCGTCACACTACTTTTAGGAGGCTTTCTCGTCGGCAAGGCATATATCGGTTGGGCGGGGCGTGCCGATTTATTTTACGAAACCGACGCCGACCTCGCGGCTGCCGCGCAATGGCTGCAAGCGCAAGGCGACGACACGACACGAATATACGTCGCCGCCCGCGACCGTGCCCACCCGACAATGACAATTGCCGACATCCCCCCAGTGACGTGGCTGGGGACAGACACCTTATTCGTGCCGCCTGATGGGTATGACGGGTTGTACATCTTCCCACGCAGCGCCCCACCGCCCCCAGAGTGGCGCGAATGGTTGTCACCCGGCGCGATAGATGATTTGCCGACAGGCCCGGACGGTCGCGCCGCGTTTGAAGCCTTTCGTTTGCCCGGGGATACGCCCCTGCCCGAATCGGTCACATTGACCGAGGGGACGATCCAAAACACGCTCATGACATTAGTCGGCATTCAAGCGCCGGTGATGCTTCCTGCTGGGCATGATAACATCACGACACTATGGCGCGTCAACCATCCCCCCCCTGTAGGAGACATTTTCCCTATCATACATGTGCAAGATTCACTAGGACATATTATTGCTCGCGGCGAAGCATTTTTGACGCATACGAACGAATGGCGTCCTGGCGAAACACTCTTCCAACAAATCGCAGTGACAATCCCAGTCGGCACACCGCCCGGCTTTTATCCGCTCTCCATGACATGGGTCAGCCGGTCGAGTGGTGAACATATCCCCTACATCAATGCAGATGGTTCACAGGCCGGTGTGTGGAACACAGTCGGCACGCTAGAAATCGTCCGCCCCAACACATTTCCACCACCGGACGAATTGCCGATTGTCCAGCGAGAAAATATTGATCTTGCGCCCGGCGTTCGGTTACTCGGTTGGAATCCGCCGCAGGAACAAGCCCGACCCGGCGAAACTGTGCCCATAACACTCTTTTGGCAAGGCACAGAAACCGACAATCAACGCCCTGCTATCGCGTATGAAATATTATTGCTGCACGAAAATGGCGAAGAGACCATTTTGTGGCGCGGCGAGCCAGTTATGGGGCAGCATCCGTCGGACAGGTGGCGCCAAGACGAGTTAATCACAGACCGGCTACGTCCTACAGTTCCGCGTGAGCAAATAGCTGGACGTTACACACTCGCATTACGCAGCAACGCATTCACAATCAATCTGGCACCTATCGAAATCGTTGGGCTGCCGCGCATATTTGAGATGCCAGAGGTTGACTATTCTACTTCGCTTGATTTTACTGGCAACCTGCAATTAGCGGGGTATAATATAGAACTTGATGACGAGGCGATAAACCTCAGCCTTGTGTGGCGAGCAAAAGATGTAATTGTCACAGATTACACCATTTTTATACACATTGTCGATGAGAATGGTGAAATTGTCGCCCAGCGCGACGTCAAGCCTGTTGACAACACCTACCCGACGACACTGTGGCAAGCTGGCGAATATGTAATCGATGACCATTACATTGCTGTGACACAGCCACGATTGTATCGAATGCGTATCGGTGTATATAATCCGTTCGATGGCAAACGGTCAATGATTATCTCACCTGAATTCGATGGGGCCGAATTTCTTGAGATTAACCTTAACGACTTTACATCCAAATAACAGCAGATGAGCGTATAATTAATACGCGAAGTGTATTTAACAATTTCTACGATTTCATCATTGATTTTTCTACGCATATATGTCAAAATACAAGCCCTGTAGCAAAAATGTTACTATGGTACTATCGTTCAACCAACAAAAGATGACACAATATTATCATAGGTTGGGTTGCATTTAGATGATATGATGGTGAAATATCGTGGCAACATGCTCAATTTGCAAACACGATAACCCGGTGGGCACAAGAATATGTGAAAAATGTGGTGTCCTGTTGACGTCAACACCTATCAAGACACACGGCACATTTCAGCTGGAAACAGAAGATAACAAAACGATCTGCAACCTGCCGACTCCGGGTGATGATGGGGGATATATTATCGGGCGTTCAGACGATCCGGGAAGTTATAAACCGGACATTGATCTGTCTCCATATAATGCGCACGAAGAAGGTGTTTCGCGGCGGCACGCCGCCCTCGTCAGCTACCGTGACATTGTGCAAATTATCGATCTCAAATCGGCCAATGGCACGTTTCTAAATAACGAGCGGCTGCAACCGGAAATCCCCTATCAACTCAATCATGGCGATACCATCAAGTTCGGCAATCTCGCGATTCACATCTCGCATACGGAGCATTAGAGAATCGCAATTTGTTGATGACATTCGGGATAGCTACTTAAATAATGCGATCCAAAAAATATTGGTTAGTGTAGTAAATTGGCGAGACGGCAGAAACTACCCCGAAATTTTATTTATAGGTGTCTCGTCATAGCATATAAGGACTGGAGGTCTTTCATGAAGACAAGTACATCGCTTCGATTTAATGGATCAATCTGGTGCAATTTGGACATTGCACTGCGCAACGTCGATCAAGTTTTTGGGCGGTTGATTCAACCGTTGAATTTAAGTGTGATCGAGTGGTATGTGCTGCGTGCATTGTACGAACGCGATGGTCAACATGCGTCGGAACTTGCACGCGCTGTTGGGCGGGCGGCAACTTCGTTCACTCCTAATCTTGACAAACTCGAACGAAAGGGGTTGATTGAGCGTCGTCCCGATCCTTCCGACCGTCGGGCAGTTCGCATTTACCTGACAAAAGCGGGCGAAGACTATCGCCAACAAGTCGCCGAAAGTGCCGCAAGAATTGATGAGTATTTCAAATCGCTATTCAAAAACGGCGAGTATAAAACATTCCAAGAAATTCTCTCAAGTTTGCAAACACTCTCGGCAGAAGACACTATCTAGCCATCGTCGGATGATATGACGTGTATATCGTCAGCCGACTGAACGAGCTGATTGAGCGACATTGCAAATACGTTTAAGATCGAGCCATTGAACAAGACAAAACGTATCAACGACAGTTGCCCATTCGTGCGGGCGAAAGCAATTGCTTCCGAAAGTGCGATATGGGCAGCTTCGTTTAACGGATAGCGAAAAACCCCGGTGCTGATGGCGGGGAAAGCGACACTGCTGAGATGGTTTTCAACGGCGACTTCGAGGCTGCGGCGATAGGCACTCGCCAACAAACGCGGCGCCTCG
>RFIA01000022.1 GCA_003695675.1 Chloroflexota bacterium | reverse complement strand
TGATGACCGTGGTAGGATTCGAACCTACAACCAACTGATTAAAAGTCAGCTGCGCTACCATTGCGCCACACGGCCAACCGAGCATATTCTACGCAAAACGGATTGTATTGCAACCCTGAACGTCTATTCTCTCATTCATGGCGCAGTGCGCGTGCGGTGACGAGTTTGCTCAGCCGCCACGCGGGGTAGATTCCGGCGATGAGTGCCGCGACGACGGCGACGGCAAAGGCCTGCGCGAATTCGCCCGGCAGAATCGTCAGTTGCATCGTCCAGCCGAACGAACGCACATTAATCACGAAAATCAAGACGAGCGCCATCACAAAGCCAATCGGCAGCGCCATCAAGCCGGAGACGATGCCCATCAAGCCGGTTTGTATCAATGTGAGACGCCACAATTGCCGCGAGGTCAACCCAATCGCCCGCATGACGCCATATTGCCGCGTCTGTTCGAGTTGTAAGGCCATCAATGCGCTGAGGATACCGATGAACGCGACGACCGTCGCCAACAAACGCAGCGCGACGGTAATCGCGAAGGCGCGGTCGAAAATTTCAAAGACTCCGGCGCGGAGATCGAAGTAACTCTGCGCTTCGAGATTTTTGCCCGCAAGCGTCTTCGTCCGCAATTGACGCATCACCGGGTCAAGCATGGCTTCGTCTTCGACGAACAACGCCATCGATGAAATGAACGAGTCGTCATAATAGGTGCGGTAGACATCATCTGCGATCAAGACAATGCCTTGATCGCTCGAATAATCGTAATAGACACCGGCAACGGTAAATGTCTCTTCGCCCGCATCTGTCAGAAGCGTGAGGGTATTGTTCTCCTGCGTGATGCCGCGCCGAAAGGCAAAGGCTTCGCTGACGATGATACTGCCAGCTTGCATGGCCTGCCAATAATCGCCATTCGGTGCGTTGTTCCACACAAAACGCCGCTCACGCCGCGAAATGATGCTGTCTATCGCCGCGAGATTGACCGGCGGCAGTTCGGGATAATCGGGCGCGAACACCTTAACCGAACGCACCGTCGCCGCATCAGCGACACCTTCGACGGCCAGCAACTCATCGACGATGGTTGGGTCAATATCGACGAGGGTATCGACAGTGCTGTCCGGCGGTGAGATATAAATATCGGCGCCGAGATTCGTCTCCAACCAATCGGCGACGGTGTTGCGGAAGCTGCCAATCATCACGCTGACGCCGACGATGACGCTGACAGCAATCGTCAAAGCGGCGACGGCGACTGATGTTCGACTCAACGACCGCACGACCGCACGCGGCGCCATCCGTCCCAGCACACCGAACAATGCCGTCGTCACCGGCGTGATGCCGCGCATGAAGCCGGTCATCACAAGCGGCGTCAACATCGTCATGCCGATGATGAGCAAGAACAAGCCGACAAAACTCAAGACGACACTCGTATTCGACAAGCGCAAGATGACCGCGCCGAGAGCGTTCGTAACAACCGCGAAAAATGTCAACAACGGAATGCGACTCGCGATACTCTGCTCGACATCCGAACGGCGCATCACCCCGGCGGGTGGTGTGCGCGTCGCATCGAGCGACGGAATCAGCGCGGCGATGAGGCTCGCCGTCACACCGATCATCGCGCCTTTGATGAGCGTCAACGGCGGAATAACGACCTGCCGCACATTGACCGTGAAATACAAATCGTTGACCGTTTGCGTGACGAGACGCACCGCGCCGCGCCCTAACACGATGCCGAGTCCGACGCCGAGCAGTGTGCCCAGCACGCCAAGGATGAAGGCCTCGCCGAGAATCAACGTGAAGATTTGCGAGCGTGTCGTCCCCAGCGAACGCAAGATGCCGATGACCGGTCTGCGCTGCACAACGCTGAATGTGACCGTGTTGTAGATTAAAAACACGCCGACAATCAGCGCCAGCAAACTCAACGCCTGAAGATTAAGTTCAAACGCGGCGGTCAGTTGCGTCAGCGTCGTGTTTGCATCGGCGACGTTGACGATGCGCGCGCCGGTCGGCAGCAGCGACTCAATCGGCGAGAGATCAGCGTCTTTCGGCACAATCAAATCGATGCGGGTGATGCGTCCTTCTCGTCCAGTTAGTGACTGCGCGGTCAACAGATCGGTGACGATGAGATTGTTGAGCGCCTGCTCGCCGACGCGATCATTGGGGCGCAGCAAGCCAATGATATTGACCGCGACTCGTTCGATGCCGATGTTCAACATCAGCGTATCGCCGGGCTGCACCTCAAGTTGCTCGGCGAGTGGCGTGCCGATGATGACGGCGTTCGATGTCGTAAGGAAGGCACGCAGCGCTTCTTGCGGGTCATCAATTTCGTCCGACAGCGTGAAGTTGTTGACGAAATCGCGGAACGGGTCATCGACAGTCGGTTCGATACCAATCAATTCCAACGGCAAGTTGCCGAAATCCGCCGCGCTAACTTGCGCCGTCAGAATCGGGGCGCTCGCGATGTCGTCAACCGTTGTGGACAATTGATCGTAAATTTCTGTGGAGAGTCCCGCCGGGCCGCCGACGATTTGATGCGTTGCCCGCCCGGTGATGCTCTCGCGGCTGAGGCTGAAGGCGCGACTCGCCGACTGATTGGCGAGGTCAATCGCGATGACCATCGCCACACCGAGCGCGACTCCGATGATGAATAAGATACTCTGGAACAAGCGCCGCGCAATATAACGCTGCGCCAATCGAAAGATGATGGACATAAGAAAAGTGTTGCCAGAGGCTAAAGCCGTCTGGCTGCCGAAAAGCCAAGTACCCTGAAGGGCACTTTATGAAGCGCTGATTGCATCGACGCGCAGCATAAAGACAGCCTTAGCCTCACGAGGCTACTTCAGCAAACAGTATCAAATTGTTCAGCTCTCTTCGCCTTCCAAAGCGGGGGACTTATCTTCGTCCGCAATATCATAGCCGAGCCGCTCAAGCGATTCGAGCGCGGCTTGACGCACTTTATCGTTAGAGCTGTGCAGCATGTTGAGCAGGGGTTCGATGGCACGGGCATCGCCGAGTTTGCCGAGCGATTGCGCCGCATAAAATGGGGTTTGAAAGCCGGGGGCGTCGAGAGCGCGGATGAGCGATTCGACGGCGACCGGGTCGCCGAGTTTGCCGAGCATCAACGCGGCACGCCCACGAACGATTAAATCTTCGTTATTGTTGCCAACGGTCAGGATTAAGGCACGCAGCGCCTCATCCCCACCGACCATTCCGAGCTTGATGACCGCCGTGCGGCGCACTTCTTTGCTATAATGCCGCAAGTCGGCCAAGAGTTGTTTGATGACTTCAGGGTCTGATGTTTTCATAGGAACGCGCTCCTTCACGTCGCGTATATTAAGCACAGCATCATTGAAAACGCTGCTACGACATAGACAATGTCACAGTAACATTTTGAACTAAAATACCCTGAAAATTTGTAATCTTTTCACACGATACACATTATACCATCGCCTCAACAATTTTGCTGTAAAGTCTTTGGGTCGTTGAGGGTAATTTCTAATTGCCCATCATGGATGCGGCAAACCCGGTCTGCCAGCACGACAATCTCCGGATTGTGCGTCGCCATCACGAGCGTTTTCCCGGCGTTGCGTGTCAACTCCAACAGCAATTCTAACACACGTTGGCCGGTATCTTCATCAAGATTGCCGGTTGGCTCATCGGCAAGAACGAGCATCGGTTCGTGGGCGAGTGCCCGCGCAATCGCGACACGTTGCTGCTCACCGCCGCTCAATTTATCCGGGAATGTCTCCGCCCGGTCTGCAAGGCCGACACGTTTAAGTATTTGACGCGCCTGCCCCTCGATTTCTTTACGATTCGCGCCGCTGAGTTCGCGCGGTAACGTCACATTTTCGAGCACCGTCAACGTCGGAATCAGATTGAAAAATTGAAAGACAATCCCGATATGGTCGCGACGAAACAGGGTTTGTTGTCTTTCCGGCAAGGCCGTAATCGTCGTATTGGCGATATGGATAGACCCACCGTCCGGGTGGTCGATGGCGCTGATGAGATTGAGCAATGTACTTTTGCCACTACCGCTTTTACCAAGTAATACGAAAAATTCCCCCGAATGGATGCTCAAATTTACGTGGTCAAGAATCAAATGTGTGCGCCCACCTTGTTGATAACTTTTGGTCAGGTCGCGAATTTGAATCAATGCTTCAGGATGCGCACCATTATGCTGTGTCAACGAATAGCAACCCTCTTAAATAGTCACCGTAATCCGCGAGAATGTTCAAAAATCGGATAAAGCGCATTGAATTCGCAAAATATAATCTCAAAGCTCGCTGCAATCCCACATAAAACCACAATGATTGCACAGCACTTTACAAGCACGGCGCATCGTCGGTTTATTGCACGCCGGGCAAACCGTAGACAATGTGTAATTCGTCAACGATGGCGGTGCGACGTGCCGCTTCTGGCGGACACGATAAACGGGGCGCCGAGGGGCTTGCGGTGTTCGACCCATATCTGCTTCTGGCATCATGTTTCCATTCAACTTTGCCTAGATTATAACTGCCTACACTGACCCAATCAATACATGTCGTATGAAAATAAATTCACAAGCGGCGCTCATATTTCAGCAAATATGAATATCGTCTGAATCGCCAAACAATAAAGAGAAGATTAATTTCTTAATTCTTTGTGTGACTATCGTGCC
>RFIA01000209.1 GCA_003695675.1 Chloroflexota bacterium | reverse complement strand
CGAGCGAGGCGATAATAATTCTCGTTAATCGTCCGTGTCTGCGAGATGACTTCTTCTAGCGGTAGTGTCTTAATGCTGCGCTCAGCAAGCGCGACCATAACCCCCCTTTCACCAGCGCACAAGGCTTCTAATGCGTACACGCCCATGCGCGTCGCCAGCAAGCGGTCGAATGCCGTCGGCCTACCGCCACGCTGAATGTGACCGAGAATCGTGAGACGAATCTCGAAGCCGTGATGCCGCCCTTCGAGATACGACGCGAGATCGGTACATTTGAAGCTGGCGCCCTCGGCGACAACCGCAATCGCGTGTGTTTTGCCGCGCACATAAGCGTCCTGAAGCGCTGCGGCAACTTCTTCCATCGACACTTCTTTCTCAGGCGTGACGATGATTTCGGCACCGCCGAGAATGCCCCCCATCAAAGCGAGATAGCCGCAATTGCGCCCCATCACCTCGATTAAAAAAGCGCGTGTGTGCGATGTCGCGGTGTCGCGCAGGCGGTCAAGCGCATCGAGGATGGTGTTGAGCGCGGTATCGACTCCAATCGACATATCGGTGCCATAGATGTCGTTGTCGATGCTGCCCGGCACACCAATCACCGGGAAGCCGAGTTCGTTCAACGCCTGTGCCCCGCGCATACTGCCATCGCCGCCGATGACAATCAAGCCCTCGATGCCGCGCTTATTCAGATTGCGCAAGGCTTTTTGTTGACCAGCATCCGTTTTGAATTCGTCGCTGCGTGCCGTTTGCAAAATCGTGCCGCCGCGCTGCAAGACACCACTGACCTCAAAACTCGTCAGCAGGTGCATATCACCGGCCAGCAAACCTTCATACGCTTGCCGGATACCATAAACTTCGACATCGTGGTCTAATGCCGTGCGCACAACAGCACGAATCGCCGCATTCATCCCCGGCGCATCGCCACCACTCGTCATGACAGCAACTCGTTTCATGATTCGTTTCCTTCATCTACCAATACATTACCAAAACGTAGATTGTATTCACTTGCGGGCGGATTCAAATTTCAGGATGTCGTCATCGGATGCACTTCGACATTTTGCATCCCGATCACACTGTTCAAATCGTGGAGCAGTGCTTCGCAATACGAGGTGCGATGGTTGGGAAAATCCACCTTCAATGACGGTTTGTCTTGCCCTTCAACGACGATGGCAAAACGATCTTTGCCCGGATAGGATGTCAAAATGCCGTGCAGCTTGCGCAGACGACGTCGGTCGCGCTCGTCATCACCTGAGCGTTGAAAATAGACCATCAACCAGCACGGTTCTGTCGTGTGCTCGGTCTCGTCATCATAAGGATATTGCTCCGGGAGCGCCGCGTCACCGTCATCATCAAGCCAATGCACATCGCTAGCTGTTGTCGCAGGCGATGCAGTTGTCGGCACGGGTGACGGTTCAACCGCCGGGGTCGGCTCGGCAACGGCGCCTTGCGTCGCGGGTGCGATTCCGTTCGTCTCTTCAGCGGCTTGTGACGTCGCATCTCCTTGTATGACCTCGCCGGTTTCTTCATCGTAGAAGGCTTCTTCATACACCCACGGCGGTGGCTCATCGTCGTCCGTCCACGCAGGTGGCGGCTCCTCTTCAAACGCTACAGCGGAATCGGCCTGCAAAACGGCCAAATCGGTGACGACTTCTTCACAGATGATTTGCATATCGCCGCGAGACGCATCGGCCTTGCCTTTGACCATCACGATGGTGTCTTCAACAATCTTGTCTTTGTAGCGCCGCCATGTGCGCGGGAAGAGCACGACCTCAATCGAACCCACGCGATCTTCAAACTGAAGCACGCCCATCCATTCGTCATTGCGGGTTGGGAAGGAACGAACGCTGTTGATTAAGCCCAACATCTTGACTTGACGGTCGTGCCAAATTTCGCTCTCATCTTTGAGTTGATACGATTTCACGAGACCGTCAATCGGCGGCATAGTGCGCATCGCCGCGTCTAACGGATGATCGGTCACGTAAATACCGAGCAATTCCTTCTCCCAGCCGAGCTGCGTGCGTTCATTCACATCGTCCGTTTCCGGGAGGTTTTGCAAAATTTCATCGCCGACTTCCTCAGCTTCGCCGAACAAACTCATCTGCCCGACTTCTTGCGCATGATGATATTCGGCGCTGAACTTAATCATCCGGTCGAGCGCGCTCAACAATTGCACCCGATTGCCGAGCGCCCGCAACGCCCCGACTTTGATGAGACTCTCTAGCGCCCGCTTTTGCACAACGCGCAAATCGACCCGTTGGCAAAAATCCGTCAGGCTCGTGAAGGGGCCACCTTCCTCGCGCTTCTCGATGATGTGCATCAAAGGCGCGACACCGGCGTTTTTAATCGCCGCCAAGCCAAATCGAATCCCGCGCCGCCCATCATCAAGCTGTTGAATATCAAAGTCAAGCATACTGTGATTCGCGTCGGGTGGCAAAATCGGGATATTCAAGCGGTTGGCTTCTTCGAGAAAAGTCGCCACCTTGGCGACATCATCGCGATGCACCGTCAGCAAAGCCGCCATATACTCATGCGGATAGTGTGTCTTGAGGTAGGCCGTCTGCACCGTGATGACGGCGTAGTCAGATGCGTGCGCCTTATTAAATCCGTAATTAGCAAAAAACTCTATGTCGTTAAATATTTTCTCTGCGGATTCAACATCAACGCCGTGCTCAGGACCACGTTCTTTGAATATGGCTTTGTGTTTGAGCAAATCCTTTTCACGTTTCTTCGAGACAGCTTTCCGCATCAAATCGCCTTCACCCAATTCATAGCCAAACAACTGTCTAGCGATTTGCATTATTTGCTCTTGATATATAATAATGCCGTATGTCTCTTCGAGAATAGGTATCAAACCATCATGTTTATAAACCACCTCTTCCTCGCCGTGCAAACGCCGGTTATACAACGGGATATATTCCATCGGGCCGGGACGGTACAGCGAAATCGCGGCGACGATGTTCTCAAATTGTTTCGGACGCATCCCGCGTAGCATCTGTTGCATCCCCGTGCTTTCGACCTGAAACACGCCGACCGTCTCGCCACGCCCGATGAGCGCAAATGTTTCGTCGAGCTTGCGAAGCTCATCCGGGTCGGTCAAATCATCATGACGATAGGGAATATTACCCATGTTGAAGCGAATGCCGTGATGCCGTTCGATGAGTTCGCACGCCTTGCGCATAATCGTCAGCGTTGAGAGGCCAAGGAAGTCGATTTTGAGCAGACCAATCGACTCGCAAGTTTCCATCGGGAATTGCGTCACGGCTTTGATGGCGCTTTCTGCATCGTTGCCGCGCGTCAAGCGATGCAAGGGGAGATACTCCGTCAGCGCTTTGTCGGCGACGATGACACCCGCCGCATGAGTCGAAGCGTGCCGACTGACCCCTTGCAATTCTTTGGCCGTGTCCACAATCTGTCTAATTTGGTCATCCTGTTTATACATCGCGTGCAATTCAGGATTGCTTTCGACATACGTCATGACGGGCTTTTGCTTGGCCTCAGTCGGGATCAGACTCGCGGCGCGATTGACTTTGCTGAGTTCGACATCCAACGCCCGCCCGACATCGCGGACAGCCGCCTTCGCCCCCATCGTCCCAAATGTGATAATCGCCGCGACTTTGTCCTCGCCATACTTCCGCGCCGTATACGCAATCATTTGCTCGCGTTGGTCATCCGGGTAATCGAGGTCGATGTCCGGCATACTGACACGACCGGGATTGAGGAAGCGCTCAAAAATCAGATTATTCTTGAGTGGGTCGATATTCGTGATACCGAGACTGTAGGCCGCGAGACTGCCCGCGCCCGACCCGCGCACATTCCACCATATATCGGACTTGCGAGCGTATTCACATAAATCCCACACGATCAAGAAATAGGTGTCAAAACCCATCGTGTGAATAATATTGAGTTCGTGGTCGAGCCGTTGGCGAATCTCAGCATCATCAGCGCGGTCGCCGAAGCGCCACCGCAAGCCCTTCTCACACAAATGGCGCAAATACGATGCGGCATCATAACCTTGCGGCACCGGGAACACCGGCAGATGATATTCTTTCGATTCGAGATTCACGTCGCACATCTCGGCGATTTTGAGCGTGTTGTGCATCGCCTCCGGCACTTCGTGGAAGTAGCTCCACATCTCGTCTTGCGACGTGAGATAATACGACGGGTCGGACATCGCCAAGCGATTCGTCTCGGACTTCAAGGCGCCGGTTTGAATGCACAACAGCGTATCGTGCGCGTCGGCATCGCTCTGCAACACATAATGGACATCATTCGTCGCCAACAACTGCACATTGGTGTGGTGCGATTTGCGATAGTCAACGAGCCATTGATTGACGGTTTCGAGTTCGGGAATGTCGTGTTGCTGCAATTCGAGGAAGAAATTTTCTTCGCCGAACACATCGACATACCAGCCGACAAGCTCTCGCGCTTTGTCGTCGCGGCCTTCCATCACCATTGAGGGAATCTGTGCCGCGAGACAACCACTCGTCGCGATCAACCCTTCGGCGTGTGCGGCGAGAAAGTCACGGTCAACACGCGGGCGATAATAATATCCCTTGAGCTGCGCTTCGCTCGACAACTTGAGCAGATTGCGATACCCGGTTTGATTGCGGGCGAGAAGCAGCATGTGATAAGGTCGTTTGTCAAAATTCGGGTCTCGATCTTCCATACCACGCGGCGCGAGATAGGCCTCGACGCCAATGATCGGTTTGATGCCTTCGGCTTTACACGCGCGGTAGAAGTCAATCACACCGAACATCGTCCCATGATCGGTAATTGCCAACGCGGGCATCTCCAACGCTTTCGCCCGTTTGACCAATTTCGGGATGCGACTCAAGCCGTCCAACAACGAATATTCGGTGTGGACGTGCAAATGCACAAACGATTTATCACTCATAAATTCAATTCAATTGCCCGTGGATTCTCGAACAGATGAACAACAACACACCCATTATATCATCTCTGCGAGACGTTGCAGGGCACAGTTTCAGATTTGACCACTGACATCGGAACGCATACAATAGAAGAAAATCTTAAGAAATGAGAGGTGTTGCAGTCATGGAACAACCCGGCACACCCCCCACAACATCGCGTAAATTTGGTACGATTCTCGTCCAATTTTACATGATGCTAGGCACAATTTTATATTACATCGTCTATCAATTGGAACAATTGATCGTTGATCTCGTCAACGATTTTGGCATCCCGCTTTTGGCAGAATTCACAGCGCAAAAGTGGCATGTCCGCAGCTTAGCTATCACGATGACATGGCCGATTGTTGTTCTCGTTCTGCTCATCCGCGATGGCTTGCTGCTCGTATATGCCGTCGTCATGGTTGTCGCGCTTATCATTGGGCGGCTCTTGAAGACGGGCTTCGATGAAGCGGTCGAATCACAATCATGGTTGAAGCGGATACGCGCCTATTTGCAAATTGTTTGGTACGACACGGTGAAGTCAAGAACAGACGGCCCACCGATCTCATCGCAGGATGTCGCTGCGTGGCAGCAGACATTTGACACAAGTAGTCGCGGACTCAAACAAACGCTCAGCAAAACAGGTAGTCGCATCGGCAGTCTGCTCGATGATGCGGGCAATCAAGTCAATCAAGGCTTCAAAGATGCTTGGCAGTCTCTCAGTCGTATCGTCGGCGACGCGACAACCCGGGTTGGCAATATTGCCGGTCGCACATCACAAACCGCCGACGATATGATGCCGCCGCCGGAAGCATTCGATCCATTGAGCCACAGCGCGACGATTGAAAATAACATTTCGGAAGACAATAGCACGCGCTTTCTTGGCGATGATACCGCCACGATTGCGGTCGAAGCGCCGGAAGAAATCGCGAGCAAAGAAACCACCCCAGACCGACAAGCGATTTTCTCGCAGCCCGAAGCTGCTGAGAGCGAAGAAAGCGAAGCCCCGACCGAGTCCGCGGTGCTTGAACAACCCTCACAGCCGACCATCAATGTCAACACCGCCAACGCCGATGCGTTGACGACCTTGCCGGGAATCGGCCCAGCGCTTGCCAAACGTATCATCGCCCATCGCGAAGAACACGGTCGTTTTAGCGATCTCGAGTCGCTGACGGCGGTCAATGGCATCGGCCAAAATTTGATCGACCAATTGGATGGATTGGTGACTTTCGATTAGATCGTTTTCGCTTTGTGTTTGTTTTAGCTCTGGTCGTCAGCGTCTAACAATTCCCTCAAGCGAACAGGGTCGTGATATGTATCATCCTCTGTTCGCTTAGGTTTGCGCTTGGGTTTCTCATCATAGGCATCGTCAGTTGGCAAGATGCAAGCACAAGCCAAACAACAACGCACGGCCTGTTGAAAATAATATTCAATCGAATCAATAAGGGTATTCATTCACTTATCCTATATTGTTGCTACTGTTCGTTTACGTCCAAAACTGCGGCTAAAAACCTATACGAAAATAGGTGGGAATCGTTGCGTTCCACCGTGTGCGTTCAATATGCGAACGGGCACAGAACGATTCTTCACAAATAATTCATAAATTCGTTACAATGTTGTAACATCGCGTGCGTGTATCAATTTCTTAATTGTTTGCCAAGCAAACTGGATTTATGTTAAGAGCATACACAGTTACATCACACTCTCATTGAGCGTTGAGCATGATCGCACTACATCGTTGTACACATTACATCAACACACACTGTACACTAATCGAGCATTGACGCATTACATGGTTGTGCCCTTACATCAACGTACTCATTATAGCCGAGCATCGCAGCATAACATCGACGCGCCCTGACATTGTTATCATCATCTAATCCGAGCATTGTGCCCATTCGTCGACAGCGCCCTGATTTCATCGCATCATGATATTCGAGCTTTGCCGCATTTCGCTGTCGCGCCCCATCACATCGCTATAATTACATAGCGATTGATTTTTTCTGACAACACATTACAACAATTTCCTAACGAACTCATCATCCTTTTCGCTTCAACTTGCATTAAAATGAACTTATGCCGGAATTACCTGAAGTTGAGACGGTAGTGCGCGGCCTACGAGAACCGCTCATCGGGCGCATTGTGCAAGGCGTGTGGACGGATTGGCCGAAGATCATCGAAGGCATCGACCCGTATGAATTCGGTGTGCGGTTGCAAGGACAACGCATTGAAGCCGTCAATCGCCGGGCAAAATACATTCTGATTCAGCTCACTCATGATATACTGGTCGTACATCTGCGCATGACCGGTCGTTTGTATGTGGCGCAACTCAGGGAAACATTCGACGCGGACAAATGGCTGCACTTGTATTTATTGCTCAGTGGCGACAGGCAGTTGCGCTTCTCTGAGGCTCGCAAATTCGGGCGGGTTTATTTGACCGACGACATCGACGCCTTCACCGCAAAACTCGGCCCTGAACCACTCGATGACGCTTTTACACTCGGTGTCTTCAGAGAACGCATCAATGGACGCAAAAGAGTCATCAAGTCGTTATTGCTTGACCAAGCATTCATCGCCGGTGTTGGGAATATTTATGCCGACGAAGCGCTGCACCTAGCCAAGATACACCCGCAAAAACGCGCCGATGCACTGAGCGATGACGAAATCGCTACATTGTATGAAGCTATTCGCACGGTTTTGTACAACGGGATTGAATATGAAGGGGCGACTATCAATTGGTATCGCAAGCCGGACGGCACACAAGGCGACTCGCAGCATCACTTTCATGTTTACGGGCGCGAAGGGCAACCCTGTCTCGTATGTGGGACGATGATTGAGAAGATTCGGGTCGGGCAACGGGGGACGCATTTTTGCCCCCACTGTCAACCCGCGTGATAGATGCAGAACGCCGGGCAGTGTGCAAGTTATTCTTAGCCGTGTACATGTATATGAACATATAAACGATGGGCACTGAATTCACCGATTTTGTAGGACAGGTTCCAATAGCCTTATTTATATGGCTGTGTGGTTCTATTTTTCTACTGATCGGCGTGCTGTCGTATATCATTATCCGCCGTAACCGACGGGCTGCACCGTCGCAGTCCATGCCCCCCGCAGAAAATAATCCGACACATTCACAAGACATCGTGCAATCGTCTGTTGTCTCGAATTTTGACAACAACGATATGCCCGACCTCGAACTGCTTGTGGAAACACCTGTTTATGATGACCCCGCCGAATCGTTCGCGTTGCCGGACGATGTGCCGGACACAACAACAGCGTCACCGGCGGGCAGTCCCGGATATAAGCAAACCAATCATGTTGATAATCAGGAGATGCGTGCAATGACTGCATCGTCACCAACCCCGCGTCGGGGCACATTTCATGTCCAACTCGTCGATGGTAACACGACAGAAGCTGTCGAAGTTTTGACGATTATGCGCGATGTCGTCGATGGCGACTTGATGGTGCAAATTGGCGACCACATCTATCGTGGATTGGCCGACGACCCCGAAGCGAAAAAACGCTTCATGAAAGTGATGAAAGAATTGGCGCAAATTGTCAACCGACCGGGCGGCAAAGCGCCTGAGCAATCGGCTGCCCCGGCAGCGCCGCCACAACAACAACGCACGGGGGGGATTCGGTCACGCCTGCAACAACATGCTGAACAACCACCGCAGCAGCAAATTGACGACTTACGCGACGCGGTTGACGATGCGCCGCCCGCGACACCACAACATGTACCGCCGCCGCTACCCGATGGGCGGATGCCCGGCGACCTGCCAGACTACGATGAATTTGACCGACCGTTACAGAGTGGATTTTCGCTGCGCGGGCGTCCGAAGAAAACTGACATCAAACCAGTGCCGGAACTCAACATCGCACAAGCTATCGAAGAATATCTGCAACACAAATTGCGCCACACGCCGGAATTCAATAACCTCAACTTACACATCATCCCCGCGCAAGATGGCGGCGTCACCATTCAAGTCGGGACGACATTCTATGATGCGGTCGGCGATATTGAAGATGATACCATTCGTGCCTTCTTGTCGCAGACGATTCAGGAGTGGCAAGAACGCCATCATTAGGCGCCCACATTAAACAAACGCCTCATCAAGCGAAACGACTTGAAGCCGGCCATCATCATGCTGCTGTAAGCGCCCTGCCGGGCGAAAGGCATCGTGCGGGAAGAGGACAATCGCGTTGTGCTCAAGCACCCACTGCTGCCATTTGCGCTTCGTCTCCAACGTAACGAGTGGTTCAACATCATAAGCCGTCATCCAACCGAGCCGCTCAAAATGCACGGCATAACTCGCCATGTCGCACAAGAAGATGCCGTATTCGCCATTGCTCTCGAAGACGACACTCGAATGACCCGGTGTGTGACCCGGCGTGACGACCACGCGCACACCCGGCGCGACTTCTTCGTCGCCATTGAGCAGACGCATCTGCCCGCTTTCGACAAGTGGCTGGAAATTCTCGGCGAGATAAGTGGCGCGGGTGCGTTCATTCGGATGTATGGCATCATCATATTCGCGACGTTGCACGACATACTCAGCATTTGGGAAGGTCGCCACAAGATTCCCGCCTTCATCATAATAGGTATTGCCCGCGCAATGGTCGCCGTGTAGATGCGTGTCAATCACGAGGTCGATGTCTCCCGGCGCAAGATTCAAACGGGCAAGCCCCTCGACGAGTCCGCCATTCGGGCGGGAGAGATGCAAAAAGCCTCGCTGCTTCTGCGAAAGTTTTGTGCCATAACCGGTATCGATGAGCATGGTTCGGTCTCCGGTTTGCACGAGCAAGCAATTCAACACCATCGGAATCAGATGATTTTCATCGGGCGTGAAATAGCGCGACCACAACACACGCGGCACAAGCCCGAACGCGCCGCCGGGATCAACACGATGGTCGCCATCGTTGATTAAATGGATACGAATATCGCCAATTTGTAACACGGGAACCTTTCTTAAGAAGAGGCGAGTAATGTTTCAAAGCGGTTGACGAGGGCAGCACGTTCATCCTCCGGGAGGAACGCGCCCGCTGCCGCCGTCAATATTTGCTGTTTGATGTCTTCAACCGTCAATGTGGTGTTCTCAACCACGTGGACGATTTCATCGGTCAAGGTGATATTTGAAATAGCCGGGTCGTCGGTATTGATGGTAGTGCGCACATTGTGCTTAAACAACTCCACGAGAGGATGGCGACTCATTTCAGAAACGACGCCGCTTTGGATATTGCTCGTCGGGCAGATTTCGAGCAAAACACCGCGCTCAATCAAAAATTCAATCAAATCGGGATCGTCGGCGCTGCGCACACCATGCCCGATACGGTCTGCGCCGAGATGTTCAACCGCACGCCGCACATTCTCTGGCCCCGCCCACTCCCCGGCATGAATCGTCACGCCGAGATTGGCTTCTTTGGCCTTGAGGAAAACCTTGCGAAACGGCTCGGCAGGATAGCCCGGTTCTTGCCCGGCGAGGTCAAGCCCGGCGATGCCACAATCATGAAATTCCAACGCGGTGCGCAAAATTTCTTCGCCGATTTGTAATTCTTCGTGGCGATTCATCGACAAGATAAGCCCGACTTGAATATCGTGGGTGGCTTCGACAGCGCGTACTGTTTCGCAAACCCACGACACGACATCATAATAGGTACAATCGATATGCCGACTGAGTGCGTGTGGTGTAAAGCGCAGTTCAAGATATTTGACGTTGTCGTCTGCGGCGTCAATGACGACTTCGCGTGTGATATGTTTGATGACTTCGGGAGATTGAAAGAAGCGCCGTAAGACACGAAACTTGCCGAGAAATTCTCGCCATGTGCGCGGGTCACCTTTGACAATTTGCACATGCGGTCGTAATGTCTCAACGTCGGACTCGGGCAGGTCAATTTGATAAAGACGAGCCACTTCAATCAGTGTTTCAACACGAATCGAACCTTCAAGATGACGATGCAGGTCGATTTTGGGCAGCGCAGCAACGGACTCGTATAGGTGATTGTCGGACAAGAAATTCACCCCTGAATGATCTGTCTTGTCTGCTTCTTATAGCATAGCGTTAAATCCGAAATCCGCAAATCAATCTCGCTCAGCCAACAACCAACTCCAATAACGCCAACCGGCAATTAACCCCAATGTAAGCGCAATTGCAGGCAATCCATTGTACAAAATCAACCAAAGTGTATTCTGTTGCAAGGTGTCGAGTGTCGCTTGATCTTCGCCGATATTCATGATGCGGGCCGCGATACTCAAGCCAATCAAAAGCGCCCCAAGATAAGCGAGGCGATAATAACCCGGCGTGTTGTTCGCTTCTCCCATCCGCTTGCTTAAAAACGCCATCGCCAACAACAATATCAACAAACCGACAGGCCAAAATAGCGCCAACACATTCGTCACAATCACGCCCCTTATTCACGTCCGACTGTCATCACCCGATACAAATACACAGCGCCAACCCCCACAAACAAGCCACTGACCGCAATCAGTATGTCCCCTACACTATCCCCAGCAATACGATCAATACTTGCATAGCGCACCGCCGCGCCGGTGAACAACACAATCGGCACGATGAACCAGCGAAAATATGTGCGTTCGCCTGCGAATCGCTGATAGTACCGCGCAATAAGAATCAAAAAAAATAACAAGATTGTCGCTACGAACCACGTATAGAGGGTCAGAAATTGATTGAGGGTTACAGATATAGTCACGGGGCGGACATCAACCTACTGAACACGACGAATAATCTGATTAATCGCCTCGACGCGAAAATTACGGTCGTGGCAGGCATCAACAAATTGCTCGATCAATTGACGCATATCGTCATCATCTACCAGTCGATAAATCGTCACCCCTGTTACAGATTTCGCTTCTAAAACTCCCTTGTTCACAAGCTCGGCGATCTCATGCTCAATCCGCCGCGCGTCCCGCCCGATGTACCGGGCGATATTCTCGACCGTTTCGGCGACGTAGGGGTTGTCATGAAAAAACCGTATCAAATCCCACTTCACGAAAGTATTGACCCTATGCCGCAAGAAGTCCAACACTTTGGGATCAATTTCGTAGCCTTCGCCAGCAGTGAAATTTGATTGTGTCATTGATCGCATCCTCGTTTGTATGATTGTTACGGGCAAAATTAGAGGTTGTCAAATTTCCATGAACGCATATTACAAAGGGGTAACAATCAACACCATTATAGCAAAAAAGGCCGGAAGACAAAATCCGGCCTGATTTTAATATGACATTGTCGCTGTTATCCTACTTTTTTGTCCGACTTCCAATGGCAGTGTTTATATTTCTTGCCACTGCCACACCAACAAGGTTCGTTGCGGCCCAGTTTATGCTTGGCATCTTTGCGGACGGGCTGTGGTTTTGTCGTCGCGGTTGACCCCGCGCCGATGGCTCGCATTGTCCGCATCAACGCGCGGCGACTCGCCGGTTGCGGCGCGGTATTTTGCTGCACGCGGAAAATTTGCCGGGTGGCTTGCGACCATAATTGTTGCTGCATGGCTTCCCACATCGCAAACGCTTCGCGCTTGTACTCAACGAGCGGATCACGCTGCGCAACCGACATCAAACCGATCCCTTCGCGGAGCACATCGAGATCCGTCAAATGCTGCCGCCAATGTTGATCGATAGCGCGGATCATCACCAAACGCTCCGCCTGCGGCATCATCTCGCCGAGTTCTTCCGCCTTTTTGTCATACGCTGTGTGGATCGATTTGATAATGGCCTCTTCAAGTTCATCGATGCTCATCCCAGCCATCGTTTGCGGGGTCACATCTTCGGGGACGGGATAGATGCTGAACAGTTGACGGTGCAAGGCCTCGAGATCCCATGTCGTCGTATCATCTTCATCCACGGCAAACTCTTCGATGACTGCCAACACTTCTTCTTCAAGATGCTTGAGCAAATCTTCGCGTAGGTTGTCTTTTTTCAACACCTCTTGCCGTTGTTTATAAATCACCTCGCGCTGCCGGTTGACGACATCATCGTATTCGAGGACACGCTTACGAATGTCGAAGTTGTATCCTTCGACACGAATCTGAGCCTGTGCAATCGATTTGCTAATCATGCTGTGTTGAATCGGTTCATCTTCCGGCATATTGGCCCACGACATGAAGCTCTTCACCCGGTCGCCTTGAAAGCGTTTCATCAAGTCATCTTCAAGGCTGAGGAAGAAACGCGATTCGCCGGGATCCCCCTGACGCCCGGAACGACCGCGCAGCTGATTGTCGATGCGTCGCGCTTCGTGGCGCTCGGTGCCGAGCACAAAAAGACCCCCTGCTTCAAGCACGATTTTCTTGTCGCGTTCGGTTTCGGCTTCGGCTTCGGCCAACGCAGCCTGCCACTGCTCCGGCGTCGCTTCGGTGATCTCAATCCCTTGTTTGCGCAATTTTTCACGAGCGAGACCTTCGGGGTTGCCGCCGAGCAAAATGTCAACACCACGACCGGCCATGTTGGTCGCAATCGTGACCGCGCCCGGTCGCCCCGCTTGTGCGATGATGTTGGCTTCGCGCTCGTGTTGTTTGGCGTTGAGCACTTCATGTTGGATACCGGCACGTGTGAGCAATTTACTCAAACGCTCCGACGTTTCAATCGACACCGTACCGACGAGCACTGGTTGTTTTTTCGCCTGCCGCCTGCGTATCTCTTCGACAACCGCGTTGAATTTCGCTCGTTCGTTCATGAAAATCAAATCTTCATGATCGACACGAATCACCGGACGATGCGTCGGGATCGGAATAGCGTCAAGGCCATAAATCTTGTGGAATTCTTCGGCTTCGGTCATCGCCGTACCAGTCATCCCAGCGAGTTTGTCATACATGCGGAAGAAATTCTGAAAGGTGATCGTCGCCATCGTCATATTCTCGCGGCGAATCTCAACGCCTTCTTTGGCTTCAATCGCTTGATGCAACCCCTCAGAAAAACGACGACCATACATCAAACGCCCGGTGAATTCATCGACGATGATGACCTGACCATTTTGCACGATATAATCGCGGTCGCGTTCAAACAAGGTCTGTGCCCGCAAACAGTTGTCGAGATATGGCACCATCTCGGCATTATCAGGATGATAGAGTTGCTCGATGTTGACCGCTTTCTCGACCTTTTCAATCCCAGCTTCGGTGAGATAGACGACGCGATCTTTAATATCGACGACGTAATCGCCGTCCGGTTCATCGAAGTCAACGCTTTCTTCGCTGCTCGGTTTGAGCCGCTTGACGACTTGTGCGAAAATTTTGTAATACTCCGACGGCGGGTCGGACGGCCCGGAGATAATCAACGGCGTGCGGGCCTCGTCAATCAGGATATTGTCCACCTCATCGACAATGGCGTAATACAATTCACGCTGTACCATTTGGTCAATTGAGCTGACCATGTTGTCGCGCAGATAATCGAAGCCGAATTCGTTGTTCGTCCCATACGTGATGTCGGCGCGGTAGGCCTCGCGTCGTGTGATCGGTTCGAGGTTTTGGTAACGATCATCATCCGAATTATAATCAGGGTTGTAGATAAACGACCCCGAATCAGGATCACCAGCAGCATTCTGAATCACGGCGGCGCTCAAGCCGAGAAAATGATAAATCGGCCCCATCGTTTGCAAACCGACTTTGCTGAGGTAATCGTTCGGTGTGACGAGATGCACACCGCGCCCGGTCAACGCATTGAGATAAATCGGCAGTGTGGCGACAAGCGTTTTACCTTCGCCGGTTTTCATCTCCGCAATGATGCCCCGATGCAGAACGATACCGCCAATCATCTGGACATCATAATGACGCAGACCAATCGTGCGCACCGACGCTTCGCGAACAACAGCGAATGCCTCCGGCAGCAAATCATCTAATGTTTCACCTGCTTCGAGCCGTTGCTTGAACTCATCGGTCTTGGCTTTGAGTTCATCATCGCTAAGCGCCTGCATCTCCGGCTCGTGCGCGTTGATGACCTCGACAACCTCGCGATATTTATTGAGCGCTCGCTCTGTCGGGTCACCAACCACTTTTTTGACAATATTCTTGAACATTGCGCCTCGATTCTTGCTCGTTATTTGCCTAATGTTGCGTTTCAGACAAAATATTATAGCACAGCAAAATAAGCAGGTTGTTAGAAAAACTTCAATTCAGCACGTCGTTTCATTAAATTGAGGGCATACGGCCACAATTTCGTGTATCCTGCATAAAGCATCGTCGATGGCGAATAATCATACGCGCCGATATACCGCGTCACCGTGCCACGAAAACCGCGTTTGAATTGATAAACGCCCCACATCGCGTCGGACTCATCGAACACATCCGGCGCCCCCCACATATCATACACCGCGTAGCCCCGCGATTTTGCCCAGCGCATCGCTTCCCATTGCAGCAAATAATTCGGCATACGTTGGCGTTCTTCGTTCGACGACGCGCCGTAAAAATACCAACATTTACGCCCGAAATGAAACAGGATGACGTGCGCAATCGCTCGACCATCGACTTCAGCAATCAGGGCATGGGCGAGACCGGCTTCGATAAAAGCCCGCCACGCTTGTTCATAATACGACAATGAGCGGATGATAAAACCGTCACGTTGCCCGGTGATGCGATATAAATCATAGAGGATGTGTAAATCGGCTATCGTACCATCACGAACAGCGACACCCTTACGCCCGGCTATGCGAACTTTGCGGCGGGTGTTGCCGCTCATTTGCGCAAGAAGCGTGTCTTCGTCTTGCGAGAGGTCGATTGTGATCGTATTGCGGAATTGCACTTGATCGCCAGAAAATCGCCAACCGCGTTCTCGCAGTGCCTGCAAAAATGCGTTGCCCGTCATGTCCGGCGAGTCGTTTTCATCGCCCGGGACACCCGTCGCCACGACAACATCGGGATCAATCTTGAGCCATATCGCATGTTCACGCCGCGCCATCTGCTGCAAATTGTCGAGCACTTCGTTGACGAGTTCGGCATCGGCATAATCCATCGCCGGGCCTTTGGCGATGTACATCACTTTCAACGGGCCGACACTGCGCACACCGACAGACGCCATCGCTACGACAGTATCGCCACGTTTGAAGGCGAGACGCTGCGGCTGCCATCCGGTCGTGATGCGTTTGAATTCGCCCCATTCATACGTTTGCAAGACGTGTGCATACGGCAATGTGCGCAGCCTGTTATTCCACTGATCTTTATCTTGGATACGTTCGATGGAGAGCACAAATATTTCCTAGTCAATTGATTACCGTTGCTCAAGCAATTTGCGCACGGCGAAGTACGGCGCATAAACCAGCATATCATACACTCTGTCCCACGTCCCGGCAGAACGCACAACCTCGCCGCCCCACCCGCGCTTGAAGCCGTAGACTCCCCACAAGCCATCGCTGCGTTCTTGGAAATGTTTTTCGAGAAAAGCGGGGTCTTCGTCCGGCACGCCCCACATATCGTAATACGTATAGCCCCGCGACCGCGCCCACTCAATCGCTCGCCATTGCACGCCATAAGTCGCCATCAGATTGCGTTTGACACTCGACGACGCGCCGTAGAGATACCACGCCGTCTTACCGGCGCCGAAGACCATGATACCGGCGAGTGGGTCGCCCTCATGTTCGGCCATGATGAGCACCGCGTCGCCCTGTGGTACGAAAAGCTGATACGCGAGTTCATAGTAGCCGGCTTCGTGGACGCCGAATTGATTGCGCGAACCGGTCGTCTGCATCATGTCGGTGAATATCGCGACATCATCCTGCGTGCCTTCATAATACCGAATGCCGCTCTTCAAGCTCTTGCGGATTTTGCGGCGCGTTCCCTGATTCATCCGCGCCATAATCATCTCGTCGTCTCCACGCACATCGATCAATATCGTGCGCGGCGGTTGAATGCTCTGTGGGCTACTGCGAAAGCCGAGCGCTTTGAAGTCCGGCGTTTCTTCGTCATCATGAAAAATGCCCGGCTCCCATTTGAGGAATTTGGCTTTGCCACGCCGCGCCCGCCGATGAATCACTTCCCACACGGCGTCCTCATGTTTGGCGGAAACAATGTAAGGCCCCATCGGCAGATAGGCGAGTGTGCCGAGTAATGATGACGGCATCGGGCGGAACAATATCTGTGCGCCGCCGAGAATGCGGCCATCCTCCTCTAACGCGACCCGCGCCGACTGCCATCCGTAGGCCGTTTTGAGCGCCCCCCATGCGGACAATTGCAAGACATGCCCACGCGGGTGATTGCGCACGAATGTATCCCACACATCGGCAGTAGGTTCAATGATGCGGTGCATGAATATTGCGCCTTTACGTCGAATCTTTTTTGACCATTCGCTTTGTATCGTATCGGGGGATCAAAAGCAAGACCCGGTTAGCGAAGTGTAACGCGCAGGATGTTCTCATGCTTTTTTATCGCGCGACGCTGTGTTAGAATGTGAAGTATCTCACAAAAAGCACATAGCCATTTTGCACGATTATCTTTTGCATGAACTGCACGAGGATGTTATACTCTGTGCGCTTTGTCACAAACAAACGGGGCACGAATCGTTTGCAAACACAGACGACCTGCTTTTACTGCGTGAACTTTATATCGCCCCGCATCTTGCATTGTCAGCTTTTCAGGAGATTTTTTGATGAATCTCGTCAATGAATGGGGATTTGTTGGGCTGTTTATGGCAATCGGGTGGATTTTCCCGACGCTGCCGTTGGTAATCTCGTGGTTTGTCCGCCCGCGCAAGAAAAACGACATCAAAGTCTCGACGTATGAATGCGGTGTCGAAACCGTTGGCGACACATGGGTACAGTTCAAAGTCCAATATTATATTTACGGCCTGATCTTTCTGGTCTTCGATGTCGAGATGGTGCTGTTGTTCCCTTGGGCATTGGCTTACAGCAGTCTCGACTTTTTTGCGTTTGGTGCCGGTTTACTTTTCATTTTCCTGCTGGCTGACGGTCTCTATTATGCGTGGAAGACCGATGCGCTGGTGTGGAAATAAGTCGCCTTTAATCTGTCGGAGGATTAATCCTCATGGTTGGTTGTATTAGTGATCTCTCAGCCTGTTTGATCGATGCTGGCATCGGTCCCGGATTGGCGGGCTTTCTCGAAACGCTGGTGGGCACGCTTATCGTCACGTTGTTGCCGCTCACACTCGTTATCATTCTCGTGTGGATTGAGCGCAAATATTCGGCGCGTGTCCAAGACCGAGTCGGGCCGAATCGAGTCGGGCCGTTTGGCTTGCTGCAACCCGCTGCCGATGCCGTCAAGATGATTACGAAAGAAGACATCACCCCCGCCGGGGCAGACCGTATCGTCTACAATATCGCGCCCATTCTTTCGGCGTTGTCCGTCATTCTGATATGGGCGGTAATCCCCTTCAGCCCAGTACACATCGGTGTTGACCTCAGCATCGGTGTTTTATATTTCTTCGCTGTTGGCTCGGTCGGTGCGCTGGCGGTCATGCTTGGCGGGTGGTCGAGCAATAACAAGTACGCCCTGCTCGGTGCGTTTCGTGTTGTCGCGCAGCTCATCAGCTACGAAGTGCCGAATATTCTAGCGGCACTGATGCCGGTCATGATCGCCGGGACGCTCAGTATGCAAGGGCTAGTCCATGCACAAGCGGGGATGTGGTTTGCGATTTCGCTGCCCCTGTCTGCCTTGTTGTTTTTCATCTCAAGCATTGCTGAAGTCGGGCGCACGCCGTTTGACCTGCTGGAAGCCGAGTCCGAAATTGTAGCCGGTTTCAACATCGAATACTCTGGCATGAAGTTCGGTCTCTTCATGGCCGGTGAATTTTTGCATGTGTTGACGATTGCGATTTTGACGGCGGTCATCTTTTTCGGTGGCTGGTTGGGGCCGGGTGTGCAAGAAGTCCCCGCGTTGGGTTGGTTATGGCTGGCGATAAAGTCAACCATCCTTTATTTGCTGGCGCTGCACATGCGCAGCACCCTGCCGCGTGTTCGCATCGACCAATTGATGTCGTTCAATTGGAAGTTTCTCGTCCCGCTGTCGCTGGTCAATATCATCGTCGTCGCATTTTTATTCAAACTTGTCCAAGAACTCGGCCTAACACCGGCAGCAGACGAGACCACGAACATCATCGCCAATCTGCCGCAGACGTTTATTTTGCTGCTCGGCAACCTCGCGATAATCGGTGGTGTGCTCGTGTATCTGCGCGGTCTGGGGCGCGAACAACGCTTGGCAAATGAGATGGCTGCTGCTGTGGATGAAGATGTGGAGCATCACCCACATCATGATGAAGAAGTCGCGGCTGCGGCTGTCGCGGATTAAGGTCGTGTCATGAATATTGAAATCACATTTGAAACAATCACATTTGCCATTTTCGGCGTGCTGACTCTCGCGGGCGGCATCGGCGTCGTGACGACGCGTAACCTGATTCACGCGGCGCTGTACCTCATCGTCAGTTTGTTCGGTGTCGCCGGGATATTCATTCTGCTGGCAGCGCCGTTCTTGGCAGCGATACAAGTGCTCGTCTACATCGGCGCGATTGCCATCCTCATCATCTTCGGTGTCATGCTCACACGCGGTATGACGCACCTGCCGGAGCGTTTCAATCGGCAAGGTGGGCTGGCGGCGGTTGTCGTCATTGGCGGCTTCGTCGTCTTGCTGGTCGGGGTTATCTTGCCGGTATGGGGGCCGAATGGCGCTGTCGCCGCGGAAGCGCAACCGATTTTCATGACAACGCGCGATCTCGGCATCGCATTAGTGGACAAAGAACAATTCGTCCTGCCGTTTGAAGTCGCCTCAGTATTGTTGACAGCGGCGATGGTCGGGGCGATTGCAATCGCCCGCGATGATGAAAGTAGGGATTGAGCGATGGTATCTTTGTGGGTTTATTTGGTGTTAGCGGCGGCGCTGTTTAGCATCGGCGCTTTTGGTGTACTGGCCCGACGCAATGCGATTGCGATATTGATGGGTGTCGAGTTGATGCTCAACGCCGTCAATATCAATCTGGTCGCCTTCTGGCGTTTCGTCCGCCCGGATGGGGGCAGCGAGAATATGTTCGGGCAAGTATTCACGGTTTTTGTCTTTGTCGTTGCGGCGGCTGAAGTGGCCGTCGGTCTGGCGATTATCATCTCGGTTTACCGCAGCAAGCGTTCGGTCATCGCTGAAGAAGTTGACCTGCTGAAGTGGTAAAGCGGAGGATCATAAAATATGTCTTTAAACGAATTTATCAATGATCCCAATCTGTTGCCATGGTTGATACCCGTCGGCCCATTGCTGGCATTTTTCATCATCATCTTGGCGACAAATCGTGGGCGTTTGGCACGGCGCGCGCCCGGCAACCCCAATTATCCTGATTATGATGGGATGCCCGTCCCCGAAGTGACGCCAAGCAGCATCGTGCTCAGCGTCGCGGTCGGTTGGCTCGGCGTGATGATTGCGTGGGTGCTCAGCCTCATCACCATCGTTCGGGCATTGGGCGAAGAGGGCTTCGGCGAACACGTCTTTGAAAGCGGCCTCGACTGGCTCGCGACCGGCGCAACGGCTTTACGTATGGGCGTTATGGTTGACCCGTTGACGACAGTTATGCTGATGATGGTGCCGTTCGCCGTCACCATGATTTTCATCTACTCGGCGGGGTATTCGGCGGGCGACCCGCGCAAATCGCGCTTCTTCGCCTATATCTCGCTCTTCGCCGGGGCGATGCTGACGCTTGTCGTCGCCGATAATCTCTTACTGCTGTTCGTCGGTTGGGAGATTATGGGCTTGTGTTCGTATCTGCTCATCGGCTTCTGGTTCGAGAAGAAAAGCGCCTACGACGCCGCCGTCAAAGCCTTCACGACCACCCGCGTCGCGGATGTGTTGATGCTGCTCGGCATCGCCTATCTGTATGCCGAAACCGGCACGCTCAGCTTCCGCACCATTTTGCGGGACTCGCATCTGCTCGAAGAACTCGCTAATCAACCGGCGATTATTCTCGGTGGCAGTTTGAGCGCGGCAGCCCTGATGAGTATTTTGCTGATTATCGGCACCGTCGGTAAATCGGCGCAATTCCCATTGCACGTCTGGCTGCCGGACGCGATGGAAGGCCCGACGCCCGTCAGCGCGATGATTCACGCGGCGGCGATGGTTTCCGCCGGTGTGTACATGCTCATCCGCATGTTTCCATTGTTTGAAGCCGGGAGCAACTTACACGGGCACGGCGCAGAATTCGCCATCAGCACACCGCTCATTTTCATGGCAATCATCGGCGGATTCACCGCGTTATTCGCGGCGACAATCGCCGTCGCGCAAGATGACGTCAAGCGTGTGCTGGCCTACTCGACGATTTCACAACTCGGCTTCATGGTCGCGGCGCTCGGCATCGGCGCGTATGTGGCCGCCGCCTTTCATCTGATTACTCATGCGTTCTTCAAAGCCTTGTTGTTCATGTCGTCGGGCGCGGTCATCCACGCGATGGAACATGGCGAGCATCATGTTCACGAACATCACGACCACCATCATGACGACGAGCATCACGCTGAACACGACGAACACGCCCACTTCGACCCGCAAGATATGATGAACATGGGCGGTTTGAGTAAAAAAATCCCGTGGACATTCTGGCCGTTCCTCATCGGTGGGTTGTCGTTGGCCGGCTTCCCGTTGTTGACGGCGGGCTTCTGGTCGAAAGATGAAATTCTCGCCGAAGCGTGGCTTGGTCTCACAGAAGGTTTCGGGCCACACACCTTCGTTTTCATCACGCTTGTGGCCGCCGCGTTCTTGACGGCCTTCTACACGATGCGGCAACTCGCGCTCACATTCGCCGGTGAGCCGCGCACCGAAGAAGCAGAACACGCCAGCCTGACCGGTTCAATCGCCATTTCGATGCAACTGCCGCTCGTCATTCTGGCATTCTTCGCGCTGACGGCAGGTTTCGTCGGCGTGCCGACCGACTTTCCCGTTTTCGGCCCCGTCTTTGCAGATGTCTTCCCGGTTGAGGAAGTACATGTTGTTGATGAAGCGGCTGAAGGCGGCGCGGGATTCGGTGGCGAAGAAGAAGCGGCTAGCACTGAAGAAACGGCAGCAACGGGCGAAGAAGACGCCCATGCCGAAGAAGCGGGCGGTCATGGCGATTTGAAATCGAATTGGTTCCATCACTTCATCTCGCCGACATTGATCGCAGCGCAAGAGCCGCCGGTCATCCCATTCAATGTCGTGCCCGTTCTGTTCTCATTCGCCGTGGCGCTCGGCGGGTTGTTCGTTGGCTGGGCGGTCTACTGGCGCAACCCACTCGAAACCGGTCAAGAAGACCCGCTCATCGGTTTTCTCGGCAGGCCGTTGCACAATGTCCTCAAGAACAAATATTACATCGACGAGGCTTATGATTGGGCATTCGTCCGCCCGATACGTTGGTTCTCTGAGGTCGTCGTCAATGAGTGGATTGATAAGGGTTTGATAGACGGTATCTTGCATACGATTGCCGCTATCTTCACCTTCATCGGCGATTTGCTCAAAGTGCTCAATACTTGGCTGATCGACGGCGTTGGCGATGGCATCCCGCATCTTATTGCGGCATTCAGCGCGTGGTTCCGCCGTGTACAGAGCGGACGCATTCAGCAATATCTGCTCATTATCATGGCGGCAGCGATTTTAATCGGATTGGTATTCGCCTTCTCGACCGGGATACTGACGGTCAGCGCAGCCGGTTAGAGGGGAGCAATTTATAAATGACAGTTTTTGGTATCAACGTACTCACATTTCTCGTCATCGCACCGGCGGTAGCTGGGGCAATTGTGATGGTCGTACCGCAATTCACCGAAGGCCGCGCACGTGATTTCATCGCCCGGTGGCTTGCACTGGCCTTTTCAATCGTCATTGGCACCGTCGCGGTCGTTGTATTCTTCGGATACAATCGCGAAGTCTCCGGTTTTCAACAGATCGTCAAAGTCGATTGGTTCCCCTTGTTGGGCGCATCGTGGCATTTGGGCATCGACGGCATCAGCGCAACACTCGTCTTGCTGACGGGTATCCTGACGCCGCTTTCGATTCTCGTCAGCTTTGAGCATGACGACCGCGTGGCAGCACACATGGCGCTCATCCTGCTCTTTGAGACGGGGTTACTCGGCGTGTTCCTCGCGCTCGATCTGATGATTTTCTTCCTGTTTTGGGAACTCAGCCTCGTGCCGATGTATTTCCTCATCAATCAATGGGGCGGGCCGGATCGCAAATACGCCTCGACGAAATTCATGATTTATTCGCTCGGTGGTTCGCTCGGCTTTTTGCTGGGCGTGCAGCTTGTCGGCTTCGCAGCCGGGACATTCGACATTCCCGAGCTGCTGCGGATATGGACATCGCTTGAAGGCGAAACTTTTCTCGGTGCAGACATCGGCACGGTGAAAGCCCTCACATTCGTCGCCTTCTTCGTCGCCTTCGCGATTAAAGTCCCGGTTTGGCCGTTTCATACATGGCTGCCGGACGCACACGGCGAAGCGCCGACAGCCGGGTCGATGCTGCTGGCCGGCGCCATGCTCAAGCTCGGCGCGTATGGCTTCTTACGGCTTGTTATCCCGCTCTTCCCCGAAGTGTGGGTGGCCGACATCAACGTCTTCGGTTTGATGACGACCAACCCGGCGGGTATCTTCGCCTTTCTCGCAATGCTCGGCATCGTGATGGGAGCCTTCGCGGCTTTCGGGCAGTGGGACATCAAGCGCCTCGTCGCCTATAGTTCCGTCAATCACATGGGTTTCGTGGTGATGGGACTCGCGGTGACAGCGTTGGCGTATGGCAAACAACACGCCGGTCTCGACGGCGTTGACGCGCAAGACGCCATCATCGCGACCAACGGCGCGGTCTTGCAAATGTTCAATCACGGCCTTAGCTCAGCCGGGATGTTCTTGCTCGCCGGGGGTATCTATCACAAAACGCACACCCGTGACATGCGCGAGTACGGTGGCTTTTGGGTCAAGGCGCCGATTTACGGCGGTATCTTCATCTTCACGAGCATGGCGAGTCTCGGCTTGCCCGGTCTCAACGGTTTCGTCGGCGAATTTCTCGTCGTGCGCGGGTCGTGGCCGGTCTTCACATGGTTGACGCTGATTTCGATGCTCGGCCTGTTGTTCACCGGTGGTTATATCTTGAAGGGCATCAAAGCCACGCTGCACGGGCCGTTCAATATGAAATGGCGCGATTACAATCTCGAAATCGAAATGCGCGAACTGGTCGCCATCGCCCCATTAATGGTGTTGATGCTGGTGACCGGTGTTGCGCCGAATTGGATTTTACCCGTGATAAACAATTCCGTGACGCTTATTTTAGGCGGTTAGGGTAGATTAACTTATGGTAGGATCATTTCCGTTTCCCATACTGAGCGCCATCGTCTTCGTCCCGATTGTGGCCGGGGTGCTCATTCTGTTCATCAATGGCGAGAAGAAAGACTTGATTCGCGGCATCGCGCTGACGTCGGCGGTGATTGTGTTAGCGCTTTCGCTCGGTGTGTACTTCGGTTATCGTGGCGAACTCGACACGGTCGGCGAGATGCAAGATACACTCAATGGCGATGGTGGTGAACTCGTCGCGTCGCAGATGTTTGAAGAAGGCCTCGCCTTTCAAGAACGCATCACCTGGATTGAGAGTCTCGGTATCAGTTATCATGTCGGGGCGGACGGCTTGAACGCGCCGATGATTTTGTTGACTGGGATGGTCGCCGTGGCCGGTGTGCTCATCTCGTGGCAAATCAACGACCGTACTCGCGAATTTATGGCGTTCTTCTTGCTGCTTGTCGCCGGTGTCTATGGCGTCTTCATCGCGATAGACTTGTTCACCTTGTTCTTCTTCTACGAACTCGCCATCTTCCCGATGTACTTACTGATTGCGGGGTGGGGATGGGTCGAAACGCGCGAATACGCGGCGATGAAGCTCACCCTATATATTCTCGTCGGTTCTGTGATTGCGTTGGTGGGCGTGTTGGTGATGTACTTCACCGCCGGTGATTTCTTCGCCGAAAATCCGCAAGTCTTGCAAATGGCAATCGACAACGGCACACTGCCCGCAGGCTCGACGAACCTCAGCTTCGACATGACACACATCATGGTCGCCGCCGAAGCCGGAGCATTTAATTTGCCGGTACTCGGCCTTGAAGGGTTGACGATTGCACGCTTGTGGTTCCCATTTGTCTTTCTCGGTTTTGGCGTGCTGGCCGGTGTCTTCCCCTTCCATAATTGGAGTCCCGACGGTCATGTCGCCGCGCCGACTGCCGTTTCGATGATTCACGCCGGTGTGTTGATGAAGCTCGGCGCTTATGCCGCGCTGCGCGTCGGCGTGCAATTATTGCCGGAGGGCGCACAGACGCATCTGCCATGGATTGTCTTCTTGACGCTCATCAATGTCGTCTATGGGGCATTCATCGCCTTCAGACAGCGTGACTTTAAGTACGTGATTGGATTCTCGTCGGTCAGCCACATGGGATTGGTCAGCATGGGCTTCGCCACGATGAACTTGACCGGGATGACCGGCGCGGGTTTGCAAATGTTCAGTCATGGCGCGATGACGGCGCTGTTCTTCGGTTGTGTTGGCATGGTTTATGACCGGGCGCACACCCGCGATATTCCAAGTCTCGGCGGTTTCATCAGGCAGATGCCGTGGGTCGGTGTGGCCTTCATCATCGGCGGTTTGACGAGTATGGGGATGCCCGGCTTCAGCGGTTTCATCGCCGAATTCCCGATTTTCGTCGGCATGTGGAATGCGTCTGAACGCATATCGCTCAGCATCGGCAATTTTGCCTTGACGAATTATTATTCGGTCATTGTGATCTTGGCCGCGCTTGGCATCGTCATCACGGCGGCCTATGTGCTGCGGGTGACCGGGCAGGTGTTCTTCGGCGAATTCAACCGAAAACTTTATCCTGAAGTCGGTGATATTGCCGTAGTTGACCGCGCCGTTTTGATATTGCTCGGCGCACCGTTAATTATTCTCGGCGTATGGCCTACGCTCATGTCACCGATGATTGAGCTGGGGCTTGGCCCTGTATTAGCTATGATGGGAGGCTCGTAGCGATGTCCGAATTTGACACCCTCGCGAGTTATCTATCCGTCGCGCCGGAAATCGGCCTGACGATACTCTTGCTGATTGTGCTGGCATTCAGTGTCGCCCGCCGAGAGGTGGAGCGTGCTGCTGTGCCCTACATCGCCGGTTTCGGGATGATTGCGCTGGCTGCCTTGCCGCTTATCTTCGCGCCGGGCGATGCCAACTCGACAATACCGGAAGGCCTCTATTGGGGCGGCATGATACGATACGATGTGCTGGCACAGGTCTTCCGCGTGATGATCTTGCTAGCAGGCGGTATCACGGCGTTGATGGCTTCAGGTGTGCGCGGTGTTGGGCGACGTGGCGAATTTTACATCGTCATCATTGTGGCGACACTCGGCATGAGTTTGATGAGCGCATCGGCAGACCTCGTCATGGTCTTCGTCGCGTTGGAGACAACTTCGATCCCGCTCTATATTCTCGCCGCCTTCAAACGCGACGACACACGCTCCGCTGAAAGCGGGATAAAATATTTCCTGTTCGGTTCGTTCGCGTCGGCCATCATGCTCTACGGCCTCAGCCTGCTCTACGGTTTCACCGGGCAGACGAATATCTATCAACTGGCCGCCTTCATGGGCAGCGATGCTTTCGCGAATAATCTCGTACCGGTGCTGGCATCGATGGTATTGGTCGTCGTCGGCTTTGGCTTCAAAGTCAGCGCTGTACCCTTCCACTTCTGGACGCCGGATGTTTACGAAGGGGCGCCGACACCCGTGACTGGTTACGTCAGCGTGGCGAGTAAAGCCGCGAGTTTCGCGTTGTTGGTGCGTTTCTTCGTCGCCGTCTACCCGGAGACGTTGGCGCTGAGCGGCGAAAGTCTGCAAAATTTCTGGATCCAATTGATGGCAGTTTTCGCCGTGCTGTCGATGACGCTTGGCAATGTCCTCGCCTTGTCGCAAAAGAACATCAAACGTCTGCTGGCCTACTCATCGATTGCGCAAGCCGGTTACACCCTCATCGGTGTCGCTGCGATTCAGTCGCAAGAACTCAGCATCGCGTCGGTTGGGTTCTACATGTTCATGTACACGTTCACAAATCTCGCCGCCTTCACCGTCGTCATCTTGTTCAGCGAAGCAACTGGCAGCGAAACGATTGCCGACCTCGCCGGACTCAATCGTCGTAGCCCGTGGCTGGCGCTGGCAATGACGATTGCCTTGTTGTCGTTGGCGGGTATCCCGCCGACTGCCGGTTTCTTCGGCAAATTCTTCGTCTTCAATGCTGCCGTTCGTTCTGGGCTGACGTGGTTGGCTGTCGTCGGTGTGCTGAATGCGATTGTCGCCTTGTATTATTATCTGGTCGTGATTAAAGTCATGTATGTTGACCGCAGCGAAGACGAAGACAAACCGATTCCCGTCGGGCGGCAATATGTGTGGGTGCTGTGGGCGACGAGCTTGATTGTCATCGTACTCGGCACAGTCGGCGCACAGACCGTCTACGATTGGGCAGCACGCGGCGCAATGGGGCTGTTCACATAGTGTGAGCATAACAACACGGGGGTGTCAGATTCTAATGTCAATCCAACAGCCCCGTGTTTTAATATAGCCAAGTTATTTGTGAAATTTTGCACAAAATATTTCGGGGAAGGCGGGCAGCAATTTACCGTCGGCGCGACCTAGCAGGTCACCCCTACAACACGGCTTGCACTCGTTCATCAAAATTGTGCGCGAAAATAACACCGCCCTTATATTTGACGACGAATGTTCAAAAATCGTTGTAGCAATCAAACACCGGTTATGATACAATCCGCAGCTAGTTTGTGCCAAAATGCGCAAATAAAATTTGAGGCCATCTCGCAAGCATTGAAAATAGATGAATTCCGATAAAGACCCGTCAGCATTATATCTCCTTGCCATCCGCGCGATGGCGCAAATCGGATGCTTGTTGACGCTGGTTGCGGGTGGCGCTCTGGTAGTTGGCCTCGCGGTCGATACCATTTTAGGAACAAAACCATTCGGGTTGCTGGTGTTGTTGCTGGGCAGCATCCCGGTCAGCCTGTGGGTGATTTATCGTTATACCACTTATCATGCGAAACGTTTCCAGAATCCTGCACCGCCAAAGGAGGAGGATAATCAGTGGGAATAAATTGGAAAGGTAAACGGCGCTATATTGCGCTCCTCATGTTGATTGCGAGTATCGCAGTCTTCTTGATTGCGCCGCCTGTTGTACCTGTCGTTCAACTGCCCGGCGAGGTTTACCCAGAAGGATGGAAGCTCTTCGGTGTACTCTCAATGCCGGACACCGGTCTGCCAATGACCAACACGATGATGGGATCGATTATTGTGTGGGTCATCATCGGCTTGTTGACGATTTATGTCGCGACACGCAGGCCAAGCAGTGGCGACGAAGTACCACGCGGTGGGTTTTATAATTTGTTCGAGATGGCTTTTGAAGGGCTGTACAATTTCATTGGGGGTATTGCTGCCGGACCGTATCAGCACGAAATATTCAAAGTCTTTATGACGATCTTTCTCATCGTGTTGCTCAGCAACTGGCTCGAACTCATCCCAAGTGTCGACAGCATCGGCTTCCTCGAACCGCATTACGAAGAAATTGTAGACGAAGAAACCGGCGAAGTCATCGGTGAAGAACTGACGGACGGCTTTGAAACGATTGAGATTTTATCCGGCGTCTTCCACCTCAACGGCAAATGCGAATGGATTAGCCCCGAAGCCGCCACCGAGTTGACGCCCGAAGAACAACAAGCCCGCGCCGACAGAGGTTGTGTGACGGGTACAGGTGTGGAGCTGCCACCGCCTGTGCTCTTTGAAGGTGCTGACGATCATGGCGACGAAGCAGCACACGACGAGGAACAAGGCGCTGCCGAAAGCGAAGAAGCCGCCCCTGAAGGCGAAGAGTCTGCCGAAAGTGCAGAAGAAGCCGTCGCAGGCGAAGCAGAACACGCCGAAGAAGAGGTACACATCCCGATTCACGCCGTCGCCGCGGGTGACCCGAATGTGCCGTGGGTCGTCTTGCCCTACGTTCGTGTCCCATCAACCGATTTGAATCTGACGATTGCGCTGGCTATCATCGCCGTCGTCTGGACACAGGCGATTGGCTTCCGCGCGCTTGGTATCGGGTATCTCGGCAAATTCTTCAACTTCAAGACCATTTTTACGTCGCCACTCGGCGGTATCGATGTGGCCGTCGGCTTGCTTGAATTGGTCGGCGAATTCGCGAAGCTGCTCTCGTTCTCGTTCCGTCTACTCGGCAACATTTTCGCCGGGTCGATTCTGCTGTTCGTGACGAGTTTCGTCTTCCCGATCATTTTCCCGTTGCCATTCTTCATTCTGGAATTCTTCGTCGGGATCATTCAAGCTGTCGTCTTCGGCCTGCTCACTGCAATCTTCATGAATCTGGCGACACAATCGCACGACCATGACGAACATGACGATGCACATGCACATTAATATTGACTTTCGGGAGGCCGGCTCATCGAAGCACCTCCCCACGATACGTTTTAGTTGATGACAAACCTGTTCAATCTACATTCGGAGGAATGAGTACACATGGAATCAGAAGCCCTTATCACACTGGGTAAAGCAATCGGAGCCGGTCTCGCCATGATTGGTGCTGCTGGTGGTGGTGTTGGAATCGGCCTAGCAGTTGGTGGCGCGGTGCAAGCGATGGGGCGTAACCCCGACTTCACCCCCACCATCCAAACGAACATGATTCTTGGTGTGGCGTTCGCTGAAGCGGTCGCGATTTACGCGCTCGTGGTGTCGCTCATCATTCTGTTCGTCCTTTAATCGCCATCAGAGATAGCAAGAGGGGATGACCTATGAGTCCACTTGAAAGTCTGGGTATTAATGGCGGTTATCTGGCGATTCAAATCATTGCATTCATCGTGATTTACACATTGCTGAGCCGCTTCATTTATGACCCGCTTGCCAAAGCGCTGCGCGAACGTCGTGAACGCATCGCACAGGGTCTCGAAGATGCCGCCGCGGCCGAATCAGCCCGGAAAAATGCCGAGGCCGAACGCGACAACATCTTGCGCGAGGCGCGTGCCGAAGCTGCGAAAATCATCGACGATGCTCGTTCGCGCGGCGAAGAGGTCGCCGCACAAATCGAAGCCGAAGCCCGAGCGGACGCCGACAAGCTCCGCGCCGATGCTCGCGCCGAAGCAAGCCAACAACTTGAGCAGCAACTCGCTGGCTTGCGCGGTCAAGTCGCGCAAATTTCGGTCGCGATGGCACGTCAACTCATCAACACCGAAATCGACAGCAAACGCCAACAAGCGCTGGTTTCCGAATTCTTCAGCAAAGTCCCGGCAGCCGCCAAAGGTATGTCTGGCAAGGTTGAAGTCGTCAGCGCGATGCCACTTGATGACAAAGAGAAAGATCAGGTACGCAAGCAGCTTGGCGCCGACGAAGTTACCTTCATCGTTGACCCGAGCATTCTCGGCGGCCTCGTCGTGCGCGGTCAAGACCGCGTCATCGATGGCAGCGTCCGCAGTGGCCTGAGCGAAATGGCAGCGAGTCTGAATTAAGCACGACAACATCATCACAGCCGATCTTGTGGGGGACGACTCAGCGAGTCGCCCCTACTTTTATTTCCCTCTTTTTTGTACACTCAGCGCCGTTTCAGATAGCAAATCGTGAGGGTGCGTGTGCCGCGCAAACAACTTTCCGAACTCATCACCACCTTGAAGGATGTCATCAGCATCACCGATGATGTGGCTATCACCGCGCCGGTCGTCGAGTCCGATGCGGATGTGCAGCCCGGCGGCGTTTATGTGGCACGTCCTGGACTCAGCGTGGATGGGCACGACTTCATCGCAAAAGCGATTGAACGTGGCGCGGCGGCTGTCGTCGGGCAACGCGATTTGACCGAGTTGCCCGTGCCGTATGTCCGCGTTGCCGATGCGCAACAGGCAGTCGGGTATCTCGCGGCGGCCTATCACGACTTTCCGTCGCGTCATTTGACGCTCATCGGCGTGACGGGCACCGACGGCAAAACGACGACGAGTCACATTTTGCATCACATCATGCAGGGTGCGACCGACAATCGGACAGGCCTGATTAGCACAATCGCCGCCGAACTCGGCGACGAGATACTCTCGACCGGCTTGCACGTCACATCGCCTAGCGCACCGATGGTGCAAGCGTTGCTTGCACGACTCGTCGCTCAAGGGATGACGCACTGCATCCTCGAAATGACGAGTCATGGACTCGCACAAGGGCGGCTCAACGGCGTCGATATTGATGTCGCTGTGTTGACGAATGTGACACACGAACATCTCGATTATCACGGCACGTGGGAAGCCTACCGCGATGCCAAAGCACGCATGTTTCGCATGTTGAGCGCGAGTCGACGCAAGGGCGATCAAGCAAAAATCGCCATCATCAACGCCGATGACCCGTCGGCGGATTACTTCGCGGCGATAACGGCTGATGTGGTCGTGCGTTACGGTATCGACAATCCGGCTGATTATCGCGCCACCAACAGGCAGCATTTGCCGTCGAGAACATATTTTGAGATCGATGAACAGGGCACATTCGAGATGCAACTGCCCGGCAAATTCAATATCTTGAATGCACTCGCTGCGATTGCCACCGCCCATCGCCTCAATGTTCCGATGGATACGATTCGGCGCGGGTTGGCACAAGTCGAAACCATCTCCGGCAGAATGCAACGCATCGACGAAGGGCAAGACTTCACTGCAATCGTGGACTTCGCGCATACACCGAATGCGCTCAAACGGGCGCTCGAAACCGGGCGCGAGATGCTGCCGGAAGGCAAACGGCTCATCGCTGTCTTCGGCAGCGCTGGGTTGCGAGACCGCGAAAAACGCCGTTTGATGGCGGAAGTCTCGGCACAATTGGCGGACTTCACGATACTGACCGCCGAAGACCCGCGTACTGAATCGCTCGGCAACATTTTGCGAGAAATGGCCGCCGGTTGTATCGCAAAAGGCGGCGTCGAAGGCGAGACATTCCTCTGCGTGCCGGACAGAGGCGCGGCGATTTATACGGCGTGCCAGATGGCGCAAGCAGGTGATATCGTCATGGCATGTGGCAAAGGACACGAACAGAGCATGTGCTTCGGCACAACCGAATACCCGTGGGACGACCGCGACGCGATGCGGGCTGCGTTGCGCGGTGAACCGTTGCGCACCTTGCCAACTGCTGATGAGAAATATAACGCATGAAGCTGCGCGGTGTTGATTGGGTCTTCGTTGTCGCGATGCTGTTGTTCGCGGCAGGCCTGCGCTTGACCGGCATCGCATTCGGTCAACCCGACAGCCGATTCGCGCAAACGATGCTCGCCAACAACCTCCTGCCGGAAAATACACCTCTGCATCCCGACGAACATGTCTTCGTCCATCGTCCACTCAAGATGCTGCTGACCGGCAAATACAATCCCGAATTCTTCATCAATCCATCGTTTCTCATCAACCTCAATTTCTTCACATATTTGCTGACGGACAGCGGCGACGGCTTGACCACCGCCAATTGGGAGGGCGTCAGTGGGCGGAGTCAAACACCATTTCGTTTCTTCATCATCGGGCGGACGTATTCAGCACTCGGTGGGATGTTCGCTGTCGCTGCCGTCTATGCGACCGCGTTACGTATGCGCGACCGATACGCCGCGTTGGTCGCCGGTTTATTGACGACGGTCGCGTTCCCACTCGTACAACACGCGCATTACGCCACGACAAGCAGCCTCGCCGCCGGATTCGTGGCAGTGTGTGTGTGGGCGAGTTTCGCGAGCCTGCGACAAGTGCGCCATCGGCGGGTGTGGTTTTTGTTGGCTGGCATCGCCGCGGGTCTCGCAACCGGCAACCGGTACAATGCGTCAGCCGTTTCGATTGTCGTCTTCCTCGCCGGTCTCGTCTTGCTCTATCGTCATCGCACGCGGCAGATGTTGACCACTGTATTGGCGGGATGGGCGTTATTCCCCATCACATTCGTCATCACAACACCACACATCATCTTCGACACCCAAGCCGTCATCCACGATTTCAATTACATTCTCGGCGAATATGTCGGCGGGGACAACAGCCGCTTCACAACATCGATGGGCATGTTCTTTGAATATCGTTATCTGATTTTATATGGCATCGGAATCCCAGCGGCGATGATGGTGCTGCTGGCATTATATGCAGCGTGGCACAAACGCCCGCATCAAAGCGACACGTGGCTGTGTCACAATTCGCTGACGTTGTACACCATCATGTTGTTGCTTTACGCCCTTCCCTACAGCTTGTTCGTCTTGCGCACCGCCCGCCCGATTGATGCCGACCAATTGTTGCTGCCGATTACGCCAATCTTCACCTTGTTAGCTGGGATAGGCGCCGCATGGTTTGACGACCACGTACCGAATTTCGCTGTCATCCGGCGACTCGCATCTGCCGGACTCGTGCTGATCGTCATTGTGATGCCATTGATGATGTCGTTGCAATTTGTGCGTCAACTGGCAACACGAGACACACGGCAAATCGCACAGGAATGGGTCTACCAACATTTGCCCGCCGGGTCGCGCATTCAATTGAGTGGGCCGTATAACGTACCGCTCGATCCCGCCGATTATCAATGGACACAAACAGTCGCCAGTGACCTCATCACTCTAGACGAATTGCGTGAAATGCAGGTCGATTATGTGATTTTATCCGATGCGTGGTACATCAATAACTTCCGTGCCGACGAGATTGTCCCACAAAGTTATCGCGATGAATTGCAGGCGCATCTCGATTTACTGCGTCAGAATCTCATCGAAGTCGCCCGCATCGACCGCCCGCAATGGCGCGGCAATGACGACATGCTGCACACGGCAAGTTATTATCACAATCCCGGTCTCATCATTTACTGCACAAATGCGGCAAGCTGCGCGGCAGTCCGATAGGTCATGCTAGGCTAGATGTCTTGTGGTAAAATTAATTTGCGTTGGAGGTAGGCGTGAATGCTCGATCTTGGCATCGTGATTCTCAATTGGAATACACGCGATTTGCTGCGCGAATGCTTGCGAACGGTGTTCGCGAGCGAAGGCGACTTCACATTTCGCGTCGTCGTGGTCGATAATGCCTCCGACGATGGCAGTCCCGATATGGTTCGCGAGGAATTCCCACGAGTCCAATTGATTGTCAGCGAGACGAATGGGGGGTATCCTTATGGCAATAATCTCGGATTGCGCGCATTGGGGTTTGTCGAAGCGGGTAATGTCGCCGATGATGCCCCACGCTATGCCTTGCTGCTCAACCCAGACACCGAAGTGCCGTCGAATGCACTCTATAATATGGCGCAATTCATGGATTCGCGGCCAGAAGTCGGCATCGCCGGGCCAAAACTCGTGTTAATGGATGGCAATCTTGATCTTGCCTGCCGCCGCAGCTTTCCATCGCCGCTTATTTCGTTTTATCATTTCGTGGGATTGGCGAAGTTATTCCCCCACAGTTCGCGATTTGCGCGGTATAATATGACGTATATCGACCCCGACCGCGAAATCGAAGTCGATTCAGTGGTGGGGGCGTATATGCAGGTGCGTCGTGAAGCAATCGAGGAAGTTGGACTGCTGGATGAAAAATTTTTTATGTATGGAGAGGATTTGGATTGGGCATATCGAATAAAGAAGGCGGGGTGGAAGGTGTTCTATCACCCGCAAGTCACGGTACGCCACGTCAAAAGAGCGGCGAGCCAGAAGAATCCGAAGGCTCAGTTCGAGTTTTACCGGGCGATGCTGATCTTTTACCGCAAACATTATCGGACGACGACCCCGCTTTGGCTTCATCTGCTGGTGATGCTCGGCCTGATGCTCAAGGGCGGGCGCAGTCTGTGGCCGGAGATACGCCAGCCCTCGACACGCTGACGGTACGCAAAGCACAAGAAAGCAGCCGCTACGCCCACCGCATCTTAGCAACGATACTCGTTACCGCAGACATCGCTATGCTTGTCGCCGCTTTTGCGCTGGGTTATTGGGCGCGTGGCGTCTTGCCATTATTTGCTATTCCAGCGCACCCCCCACCCTTCATCGATTATCTCCCGACGATGCTATTACACGTCGCCACGATTATCACGCTCTTTTATTTGACCCGTCTTTATCATCAACGGCGCGGCATCAGCCGCTTTGACCAACTGCGCGATGTCATCAGCGCGGTGACAATTGGCGCGGTTCTAGCGAGCGGTATGCAGGAATTATTCTTCAAAAACACGAGCTTCGATGTCGATTATCCACGCGGCATGTTTTTCTATGTGTGGGTCTTCAGCATGACGTTGATGGTTGTGTGGCGCGAATGGCATCAAGTATTGCGTTTACGCCTGCGTGCAAGAGGAATCGACAACGTGAATCTGCTCCTCGTCGGCAATGGGGACATCGCCCGCGACATCATCAAAAAAGTTCGCTCCCGGCCTGAACTCGGCTATAACATGGTCGGTGTGGTCAAAGGCAATGAAAAACGCGGCAGCACCATGCTGAATATCCCGATTGTCGGCGTCTTTCAAGATATTCCGCATCTGATTGACGCGCTGGCGGTCGAGCAGGTTATCATCGCCCTACCCGAATCGAATCGTGGTGAACTGGTCGATTTGATTACATTGTGTCAACGCGGGCAAGTTGACATCAAGGTCTTCCCGGACATCTTCGCATATATGGCGGGCGACCTGAATGTAGACGATCTCGGCGGCACACCGTTGCTGACTGTCCGCGACATTGCCCTGCGCGGTTGGCGCTTGAGCCTCAAACGTGGCTTGGACTTGTTCGGCGCAGTCGTTGGCCTGATATTCCTCTCGCCCTTGATGTTGTTGACAGCGCTGTTGATTAAACTCGAATCTGAGGGGCCTGTTTTCTATGCACAAGAACGCATGGGACTCGATGGCAAGCCCTTCCCGATGATAAAGTTTCGCTCGATGCGGCAAGATGCTGAGGCCGCCGGGCCGGGTTGGACAACTGAGGACGACCCGCGTGTGACTCGTGTGGGGCGCTTCATACGACGCACAAGTTGGGACGAGATGCCGCAGTTAATCAATGTTCTGCTCGGCCACATGAGTCTCGTCGGGCCACGACCAGAACGCCCGATGTATGTCCGCCAATTCCGCAATCAAATTCCGCGTTATATGGAACGTCATCGCGAAAAAGCAGGCATGACCGGATGGGCACAAGTCAACGGCTTACGTGGCGACACCTCGATCAGCGACCGCACGTCGTATGATTTGTGGTATGTCGAAAATTGGTCGCTGTGGTTAGACATCAAGATCATCATCCGCACCATCATCCGCATTGTGTTGCGACGCGATGAAAATGCCTACTAAGCCGCAGCATACCGGCGAACTCAAACATCTTGAGACCGCCATGCACGCATTCGTCGAAAGCAAAGGCTGGTATCGCGACGACTCCCCACGCCCACAAACATCGCGTAATCTCGCTATCTCGCTGGTACTCGAAGCGAGTGAGGTGCTCGAATTATTCCAATGGTCGGAGCAAGCAAACGGCGAAGCACTCGCCAGCGAATTGGCCGACGTGATGTTGTATCTGCTACAACTGGCGAGCATCAATCATATTGATCTCGGTCAAGCTGTGTTGGACAAACTCGAAATCAATTATGGACGTAAGTGGGACACCGAACATCAAGACGACGAGTGAATGGCCGTTCTCGCACAGTCAACTGCTGGCCGGGCTGCGTCAATATTATCATGATCGCCTACTCCGCCTCGAGAAAATTCACATCGTACATCTTGCCTCGACTGATATGACGCTCTCATTTGGTGAAGCCGGCACGCGCTTACATCATCTCATCATCGAGATGACCATCGACGGCGATGACGCGAGTGAGACATTCATCCTCAAAGAACCGCCAGTGACAAATAATGGGCGTGTGCTTTCGGCTGTCGGGCAACGTGAGTATGGCATCTATCGTTGGTTGACACCGCATCTACCGATTGAAGTGCCGAGATTGGTTCTCGGCGATGCGTATGATGGTTGGTTGGTGATGGAATATCTGCCCGACTTACCCGCACCGGAAGCATGGCAGGCAGAAAATTACTACACCGCGATCACGAATCTGGTGACGTTACACGACCGCTTTTGGGGCGGCAGCGAACATTTCAATATTTATGGCTGGTTGGCACGGCCACTCGGCGCTGATTACACAACAACGGCCATCGCTGCTGCGCAAGCCGTCTACCGCTTGATTATGAACGATCATCTCACGCCATTGAGTCGTGTCGATTTGTATCAAATGTTCAGCCATCTGATACAATCTGCCGACGACATTGTCGCGCCACTTCGCCATGAAACACAAACGCTGCTGCACGGCGACTACTGGCCGGGTAATATCGGTTGCATGAGCAACAACCGACAGGTCATCTTCGATTGGCAATTGGCATCAATTGGGCCGAGCATTTTAGACTTTGTCGGCTTCATCCAAACGGTGCAATTGTATACCGACCCGGCGCTGTCTGTTGAAGCGATGATCGCTTTTTATCGAGAGGAATTGCAGCAATGCGCCCTCGCAAATTGGGACGACGAGTCATTTACGCACCTGTGGGATCATGCGTTGATGTGGCTGTTCACGATGAATTGGATCGGCAAACTCGCCGTCATGCCACTCGACAATTACACATCGATCCATGAACGCTTCTGGCGGGTCTGGATTGAACCGGTGCAACAAGCCGCCGAACGCTGGCTATAAATTCTGTGCGTCCCCGTGCTATAATGGCTGCCATCTGTTGTAAACTAACAACCAAAAGTCATTATTCACCTACCCTCACGAGATTTTGCCTGCCGAACCCGCAATGGACGCACAGTAGCGCGTCCCTACGGGTTCCCACAACGATGTAGGGACGGCATACATGTTGTCTGTCACGGACAGGTGAATAGATACAACCAAAGAAATATCACATTCTATCGTAGATTGGAGAGACCTTCATGGCTGCTCAGGCTGTGACACCACAGAGCGTTGACTTCTCAAAATGGTATAACGAAATCGTCTACCGGGCAGACTTAGCGGCACAATCGCCGGTGCGCGGTTGTATCATTATCAAACCGTATGGTTATGAATTGTGGGACGCGATTAAAAATGGTCTTGACCGGCGCTTCAAAGCCACCGGCCATCGCAATGCGTACTTCCCGTTATTCATTCCCGAAAGCTATATCAAACGCGAGGCGCAACATGTCGAAGGCTTCAGCCCCGAACTCGCCGTCGTCACCATCGCCGGGGGTAAAGAACTCGAAGAGCCGCTCATTGTCCGCCCGACATCGGAGACGATTATCGGCGAAGCATTCGCGCAATGGATTCAATCGTATCGTGACCTGCCGCTGCTTATCAATCAATGGTCGAATGTGGTACGTTGGGAATTGCGTACTCGTCCGTTCTTGCGCACGGCGGAATTCCTGTGGCAAGAGGGGCACACCGCGCACGCCACACACGACGATGCCGAAGCCGAGACATTGCAAATGCTCGATGTTTATGCCGATATGGCCATCAACGACGCGGCTATCCCGGTCATCAAAGGGCGCAAAAGCGAGCAGGAAAAATTTGCCGGTGCGCTGCGCAGTTACACAATCGAAGCGATGATGGGCGACAAAAAAGCATTGCAGTCTGGCACGAGCCACAATCTGGGGCAAAATTTCGCGACGGCCTTCGACATTAAATATCTCGATGTCAACAATGAGCAACAAATTTGTTGGACGACTTCGTGGGGGTTGAGCACGCGCTTTGTCGGCGCGGTGGTGATGGCACACGGCGACGACACCGGCTTGCGACTGCCACCGCGTTTGGCGCCGATTCAGGTTGTGATGGTGCCGATTTATCGCGATGAAGACGGCGAGCGCGTTGTTATGGAAGCGGTCTCGCGTTTGCAAGCTGCCCTTCTTGACGCCGGTATCCGCCTGCATGTCGATACTCGTGATGAACGACCTGGTTTCAAATTCAACGATTGGGAAATGCGGGGTGTCCCCGTGCGTATCGAGATCGGCCCGAAAGATGTCGCGAACAACACCGTCGTCCTAGCCCGGCGCGATATGCCCGGCAAAGCGGGCAAACAATTCGTCTCGCAAGATGGGATCGTCGAAGCTGTGAAAACCTTGCTCGGCGACATTCACGACAATATGCTCGAACAAGCGACTCAATTCCGCGATGCCAACATTCACGAAGTTGAGGGCGACTACAACCGCTTCCGCGAAATCGTAGCCGACTCGTGGGCATATACATGGTTTTGTGGCGATGCCGAATGCGAAAAGAAAATCCAAGAAGACAATCAGGCGGTGTCGCGTTGCTTCCCACTTGAACAAGACGCGGGTGAAGGCCCATGTATCGTGTGCAAAGGCACAGCGAAAGAACGCGCCTTGTTCGCGAAAGCTTACTAAAATCACATCGCACCATTGACAAAACAGCACAAATGTTTCATTATGCGCTTTCTCGTCGCAGAGGGCGCATTTTTGTGTCTGCACAGCTTGTTGATACGAAGCGGTGAAATTGTGTAAATTATCTAAATTTCTTGCAAATTTCTTGTAAAGATGCTAGGTGTGCCCATTCTATTCACATCACTTTTATAGTATACTGTAGTTATCCCTTTCTCGATTTTTCCCTATATTG
>RFIA01000208.1 GCA_003695675.1 Chloroflexota bacterium | reverse complement strand
GCGACTTCGGCCAATGCTTTGCCGACATGCCCCATGCCGATGATGAGCACGGTTGGTGAAATGCCGACCGGTTCAATGAACACTTCGATTGTGCCGCCACAGATGCCGGGATCGCCTTCGTCGAGGTCGTTGAGGGTGTAACTCGCGCTGCGGGTTTGCCCATCGCTGATGGTTTGTAGCGCTTCTTTGATGACCATCGACTCCAACATGCCGCCGCCGATTGTGCCAACAATCGACCCGTCCGCCCGCACGACCATTTTGCTGCCTTCATGACGTGGCACAGAACCCTCGACACGGATCACGGTCACAAGGGCGACCGCCTCGCCACGCTCTTCGGCATTGAGTAATGTGCGATAAATTTCGTGTTCGCCACTCATGATTATTCCACCTCAATCTCGCCAATGAAGAAGCGGCCATCCGCGTCGCCGCCCGATGGCATTAGACGTTCGCCCGTCATCGGGTCATACATGCCGATAGCGGCTTGATACACACCCGGCTCAAGCTGCGACAAGTCGAGCGTAATCGTGTCGGTCAATGCGCCCGGCAACCAATTGCCCGGCGACATCGTCCCATTGCCCGGGCGCTTATCATATTGTGCAACAGGCGGCGCGTCAACGTCGTCATAGACATGCACGAAGGCGATGTAATCACCCGTCGCGCCACCATCATTATGCCATTCAAGTGACGTGATGAGCATGGTCGAGTCTTGGTCATACATCATTGCCACATCAGATAATACGATATTGCCATTCAACAACGTTGTGACCGGTGCATCGTTGGATGATTCGGGGCTGTAATCTCCCTGATAAATCCAATGCTGATAAGGTTGATAATGGCCATCGGGTATGTGCGGCACGATGCGGATGTGCAACGTTTCGCTGCTTGTGCCTTTGGGTATCAATGTGGCGATCTCTAGCCATTGTCCCGCTTGGGCGGGTATCCAGCGTGTGGCGATATGCGTATCATTTGCGAAAACATCGAACGTGCCTGCATTTTGTGGATGCACGCGCGTGACGAGTATCACATCCTCGTTAGCCTCAGCAAAAATATCGAACGACTCCTCACCATTGATGCGCCGACCGCCATCAAGAACGCCACAATCTTCTAGTACACAATCGATGTACGGTTGCTCGAATGTCTCGGTCGGGAAGCCGGGCAATCGTGTGTCATTGCGCCATTGATAGCGATGTGCAGCTTCCGATTCGAGGTTGGCGACATCAATCACATCGATAAGGGCCATGTTGTCAATATATTGCTGTGTGCTCGGTTGCAAAATATCTTCGCCACGTTCAACCGTTGTCCAATCCGGTCGGTAAACGCCCTGAAAATCTGCGGCCAACGCGACGTTGAAGTTGTCGTCAAGCACAACCGGGAAGCTCGCCAACGGTTCACCATAAATGCTCGTCGCTGCGAGATAATCCAAACCGAAGCCGTGTCCAAATCCATACGATGCGATGTAGTCCGGCGATGGTTGCACGTCTTGGAGAAATTCCATGACCGCGCCGGGTCCGTTGCGCCACGCTTGTGCCGCGCCGGGTGTCGTCAGCCCGACTATATCGATTGTGGTGCGATTGCCACGATAGCGCAACAGGCCGACATCATGCACAGCGATGACCGCATCCTCAGGGGTATTGGTGTCAATCCATTGTGCCATCTGCAAGGGTTGCAGATAGACTGTGTTCACGTTGAGCGCATAATGCTGTAAGAATTGAGCAAATGTAATCGCAGCAATGATGAACGCGATGCCCAAACTGCCATAAATGACAGCGTGTGTTGTGTGCCACCGTTTCATCGTCACGGTGATTGCCATGATGGTGAGCGGGAAAAGCAAGGCCATCAACGGCATTTGATAACGCTTGAAATGCCAGAATGCCGTTTCTAATGTTGATAGCAGCAACGTTATGCTCAGCAGCCAAGCGAAAATCATCAATCCGGTGAGGCGCATTTGTTTGTCATGCAGCAGATGAAACAGTGCAACGAATGCTGGTATCGTGATGATGAAGGCGATGTATAAACCTTCGCGTGGACTCACGCCAGTGATGAGTTCACGCCACATCTGGATAAAATTATCGATGATGGCTTCGGCGATGATTTGATTGTTGTGCGGTACAGTTGCGAGAATCGATTTTGCTTGATTGCCAGAGGCAATCGGCGAGCCAGTGATGATGATGTTGACGACAGGCTGTACGCCGCTTGCTAGCAAAGGAATCAGCAAGAGCAGCCATTGTTTGTTTCTGATCGTGAAACGATGTTTCAAGAAAAGCACAGCGACAACAATCACAGCCATTGCGCCGCCTTCGGGACGTGTTAGCGCGAGCAACGAGGCCGCAACGATGCTGCCGGTGAAATGATGCGATATAAACATATACAGTGTGAGCAGCGTCACGAATATCATCACGTCGGTTTCCATACCGCTCATGAAGTGCCAAGCGACGCTGCCCGTCAGCGCAAAAATGATGCTTATCGCAGCCGAGAAGCGGCGGGGCGCGTTCACATATTCACCCGTCAAATAAATCAACCACATTGAACCAAGCATCATGAGTGCGCCGAGACCCATCGCCCATAAACCGAGACTCAGGCCATCGAATCCGATGAGGACGCCGATTGCCAGCAGATACGGATAGAGGAAGCTTGTTGCGCCCGATGTAGCCGGAAGGCCGGGATTGTATTGATAGAATTCGCCATGCGCAATTTGCCGCGCATATTGAAAATGAATGTAGACATCATCAAGCGGCATGACGAATTCGCCGCGCCCGGCTGTGCGGCTTGCAAGCGCGTAGATGAGAAATATGATGCCCGCGATTGTCGCGAACAATGCCCAGACAAACAATGAGCGCCCGCGAGAGACGCCCTGTGGAGTCGTGATTGTCATGTTCGTTATTATCAGATTGTCAGGTGTTTAGGTGCACAGGTATCAACACAACCTGATTGCTGACGTGCTAATCGCCGAAAGGGCTTTGTTGCGGCAATTGCAGCAATTGCGGCGTGCAAAACAGTGAATTCATTGCAACAACTCACCACGCATGACTGAACAACTCAGCCCTCAATCCCGCATCACTCAGTCCTGCAAGTATCCTATCACAAAATGACCGTTCTGTGTTTACAAAAAGGAAAACGTTTTAGCAGCATTTTTCAGACTGTCCTAAATTTTAGCTGCCCGGCTGCATACGTTACTTTGCTCAATGTCGTTAATGCGAGTAGCCGTCGGCGAAAACATCAATCATCATGCGCACATCCGGGCCAAGCGGGTAGAGTATCGGCGCGGTGGCGCCGGTGCTGATGTATTCGCGGACTTTTGCGCGGACTTCTTCCGGTGTGCCCGAAGCCGTAATCATCTGCACCACATCGTCTGGAACGAGGCGCATCGCTTCTTCGATTTGTTCTTCGGTCGCCGGCCATGTCAACACTTGGCCGATTTCGTCGAGGAGTTCTTGGCTGACGCCGCTCGCTTTCATGATATGCGGTTGTTGGCCGAGATATTGCGTCACCAATTTGCGCGCGCCATCGAGCGCTTTCTCGCGGTTGTGGTCAACAGAGCACACGACAAGTTGTGGACGGTCGATGTCTTCAATTGAGCGTCCGGCTTTCTTGGCACCAACTTCGAGGCGTTCCATCGCCATGGCGTTGTATTGTGGCGAGACGAGATAATTGAGCACCACACCATCGGCAATCTCGCCAGTGAGCGCCATCATTTGCATACCCGTTGCGCCGATATAAATCGGCACATTGCGCGGTTCTTTGCGACCATGCACGACATCAAGCTCGACATCGGTCATATTGACGAATTCACCGTGAAACGTGACTCGCTTGCGTGCCAACAAGTCCCGCACCACTGTGACGGTTTCGCGCATTGCCAACAAAGGCTTGCGACGTTCGATGCCGACATTTTTCGCGAGCGGATCCCACCATGCGCCGATACCGCAGATGATACGGTCGGGCGCGAGGTCGTCTAGCGTCAAATATGTCGAAGCGATGAGCGCGGCATTACGGGTCCAATTGTTGATGACGCCAGAACCAATTTTGATACGGCTTGTCGTTGCGGCAAAAGCGGCCATTGGGACAATGGCGTCGCGCACGAGGCGGCTTTCGGCCTGCCATACGGCTTCAAATCCTTTTGCTTCGGCATATTGGACATATTCGATGGCGTCTCGTAATGGATGTGCATCTTGCAAATAAAGGGCAACCCGGTCGGCCATGTGAAAATCCTTCCTCAGAGGAGCTATCCATGTCGGTTAGCGCCAACCCATCAAAGGGGTGAAAATGTCGCCAAGCATTGCACGCAATGCCCCAACGGAGCGTTTTCGTTGGGTTGGGGTTTACGTGCTAAACCCGGTCAATGTCAGCGAACGGAACGCTATTTTCAGGTGAAATATTTCACCTTTCTTAGCGTTCTCCGCATCTTGGCGGTTGAAGCCGTTCTATTTTCAAGGGATGAAGTCCGTTTTCCCCTCAGCGATTGCTGTCCCTATAGGCTCACAAATGCTAACCGACAGATAGCTGATTAGCTAGATGTCACCAGTCTAGCTCTTTTAAGGGCATTGGCAAAGGCTCGAATCCCATCTCTTCGGCAAGTTCTGTGTAACGCCGAATATCTTCTGGGCAATCAATATCGAGTTGTAACCGTTTTGAGCGATAGATTCGATAAGGGACACCGGCTTCCCGCGCTAGTGCTGCATGACCGCGCATACTGTCCTCACCGAAGCTGTATGGGATGATGCCCGGCGGGCGCAGCAGCAACGCATTGGTTCCACAACCGTTTTTGTCCGGCGCGATGATGACGGATGGTTCACCACGACACATTTCATACATTTCTCTAATATCTTGCTCGGCAAGTAGCGGGAGGTCTGCCGGGAGTACCAGCGATGTTGTTGCGTCCCACAAATTGATGAGTTCGGAGGCGCGTGTCAGTGCCGCGTTGAGTTCGGGGGCGCTTGTTTCTTGCACCGTTTTCGCGCCATATTCACGCGCAATCGCCAAGGCTTTCGGATCCCGGCTGACCACCAATGTGCCGGTGACTTGTTTGACATTGGTGACAACACTGAGAACATGCCGAAACATCATTTCTGCTAATTTTTGCCGTACTTCGGGCGAAAGTGCGTTTGCAAGACGGCTTTTCGCCCGGTTGAGAGGTTTAACAGGGACAATAACCCATAGACTCATCGTCGTTCAATCCCAATCTGTTATCCAGTTCAATATGTTTTGTGCTAACGCCACTTTGTCTGCATCCGACTGCATGAACGTGTCGAATGTTGTCGCACGCGGTGTGTTGACCGTTAAATCTGCATCTTGTGCGTCGTAAACAAAGCCGTTAACGATTATACCATAATATTCGGCGACAGCCGACGCCGAGGGGGTATAACCTAATTCTGCCATAAGTTTTGCCGCAGGACCCTTAACAGCCTTGCCACCGATAATCGGGCTAATAGCGACCCGCGGCACATCACGGGCTATAACAGCATCTCGCAGGCCGGGCACTGCCAAAATCGGCGCAATCGACAGAAACGGATTCGACGGCGCAATGAGAATGGCGTCGGCTGTTTCGATAGCCTGTTTGACGGCCTGCGACATGGTTGCACTTTCGATACCTTTATAGTGTAACGTTTTTACGACTGGTTGCCAGCGTTCCCACACGAAGTATTTCTGAAAAACGAGTCGTTCGCCGGTGACCGTCTCAACGATTGTTTCAACAGGATAGTCTGTCATCGGTAAAATTGTATGCTCAATACCCAATCGTGACGACAATCGTCTAACAATTTCTGTTAGCGAGACACCTTCATGCCACCACATCGTCCGCAACAGATGTGTCGCCATATCTCTGTCGCCGAGTCGAAACCATGTTTCTTCGCCATAATCCTGTCGTAAAGCATCCAATGTGATTGTCGTATCGCCAGCCAATCCCCAACCATTGATCGGGTCAATCATCCCGGCGAGATTGTACATCACCGTATCTAAGTCCGGCGAAATACGCAAGCCGTAATGCCAAAAATCGTCCGCCGTGTTGACGATGATGGTCAAATGTTGTGGCGGCAGAATTTTCGCCAAGCCAAGCGCGAGTTTTGCGCCGCCGACCCCGCCGACGAGGGCAACAATGTGGTCTAGCGCCATATCACACTTCTCTCTAAATTATGACGCGGTTTACTGCGGTTTTCTGCCGGATACCCCAATGTAATCAGAGCTTGCGGTTGCCAATCCTCAGGCAATGCTAATCTTTCGCGGACGAGATCGGGCACGAAGAGCGGGGCACACATCCAACAACTGGCGAGACCGGTGGCGTGTGCTGCGAGTAACAAATTTTGCCCAGCCATCGCGGTACTTTGCACCGCCATCAAATATTCGTTACGATTGCGCCGTTCATCCGGGTAAACATCCATGTCAATCATCGAGAGACACAAGATGATCAAAACCGGCGCTGCTGTGATGCGACTATAAGAGCGTGACACATCTTTGTCGATGACATCTTGCGGGACGTTGTCCGCCTCGAGATCATGTCGCAGGCGTGTACCCATCGCCTGTGCGAGTTGTTCTTTCTCGTGCTGCGATTCGATGACGACAAAGCGCCATGGTTGCCGATTGTGTGCCGACGGCGCTCGAATCGCTGCCTGTAGAATCTCCTCAATCATTTCTCGCGGGACATGTTCACCGCGATAGCGCCGAATTGAGCGTCGGTTGAAGATTGCCTCTAGCACAGGCGATGTGTGCAGGTTCTCGTTTTGCATCATGTGCGTTACCGGTATAAATCATGTTTGGCGGCGCGGTTGAGGTCACTTGCACGGCCAGCGCGATTGCGGCCATTTGGGTGTTGTAAGCCACGCAACAAAATGACAGGGCGGCCTTCGTCGCCCTCTCCGCTGAGGAGATGCGCCGCCGATGCCACGAGGTCGGCATAACCTTGCATACTGATTTCGAGTTCGCGACCGAAGAGGTCGCTCTGTCCACGCAAATCGACGAGGGCAGGCATACCCGCTACGCCAATCGCGACGCCTGTATTCCCCATACGAAACGGCCTGCCATGCGAATCGCTGATGACGATGCCGACCTTCGTGCCGGTACGCTCAAACAGGCGTTGATGTAATTCACTAGCAGTTTTGTCCGGGTCGTATGGCAGCAAGAGGACACAATCTTCACGGTCATCGACATTCGATTGGTCGATTCCGGCGTTCGCGCATGTAAAGCCGAGCCGATGCTGCACAATGAGCACGCCGGGTGCATAACGCGAAATTTGCTCACTTTCTCGCAACACAAGCTCGACGATGCGTGCATCTTTGCGCGTTTTCTCTGCCAAGTCATGCGCTTTCTCGCCGGGCGTGACGGTTTTGAGATCGACAAGACGCCCCTCAGCTTTTGAGACAATCTTCGACGCGATGACAAGCGTGTCGTGTTCTTGCAAGGTGAGTTCTGCGCGTTGCAAGCCATCGAGAATAATCTGCACGAGGTCATCCCCAGCCTTGATGAGTGGAATGCCCGGCAGCGCAATGATTTCAATTGAAAGCAATTTTGTGTTCAAAGAGTTAGATTCCTGTAATGCGGATGCCCGAACCTTTAATGCCGTGTGCTTTGTTGATGTATAACAGCACGGGGGTGAGGGCTTCTAACGCAACGGCATTGACAAGCGGCCCGGCATCGACACCACGCATCCCGGCGGCCTCAGCTAATTTGATGACGTGTTGTTTGGCTTCATCGTCATCGCCCGCAATCAAGACATCTGAGTCAACATGGTGGTCAGGATTACGCAATTCTTCGGCGCTGATGTTTTGAAAAGCAGCCACCACCCGCACACCATCGCCGAGAAATTCTTGTGTGAAGAGACTTGCCGCGTGGCTTTCCGGCACATGCACCTCACGTATGTTGGGCGGTTGCAAAGGCACCGTCACATCGACGAAAATTTTGCCCTGTACGTGAGCTTTGATGCTTTCGAGTGTGGCTTTCTGTGCGCTATAGGGCACAGTGAGGACAACGATTTCGGCTGCGGCTGCGGCTTCCGCATTTTGCAATCCGGTCAAATAATCGCCACCCAATTCCGCATTCATTTCAGCAGCGCGGTTTTTAGCTTTTTCGTCGCTGCGCGAACCGACGATGACATGATAACCATTCAATGCCCAGCGCATCGCCAAGCCAGACCCTTCTTTGCCCGTGCCGCCGAGCACGGCAATCTTCATAATCATTGATCCATCAGATTGTGATGTCATGAACTTTCCTCGTTGTTGCCATGTTCAACTAAGCATTCAAGACGGCCTGTGCGTTGGCCGTATAGCGTTCCCAAACTTTTGGCGCCAGCGCCCGTGCTTCGGCAGCGATGGCAGCCTCGTCAAGCGTGATGAGTTGCCGGTCGCGCATCAACACGTTGCCTCCAACTATCGTCGTCGTCACCATTGACGCTTCAAATCCGAATAGAATATGCCACGGCATATTGCCTTCGGTCAACGGCGTGAACGGATGATAATCGACAAAAATTACATCTGCAACTGCGCCTATTACCAATTCACCAATCCGCATCCCAGCGAAAAAACGCTCGGCGAGCTGCGCATTATGCACAGTCGCTATGCGAGCGATGTCGCCACCATTCGCCTTGCGTGGGTCGCGGCTGGCAACTTTGTGCAACAGATAAGCGGCTTTCCACTCTGCCCACATATTGTTGCTGAAGCCGTCGTTGCCGAGACAGACATTCATCCCGGCGGCCAACATCTCATCGACTTTTGCCGCGCCGACAGCATTGTTCATATTGGAACGCGGTTGATGTGTAATCCATACGCCGCGCTTTTGCAAGATACGGCGTTCGTTCTCATCGATGTGGACACAATGCGCCGCTATCGTTTTGTCACGCCAGATGCCGTACTCATCTAATCGCTCGACGACGCGCTTGCCGCTTTTGCGTAGGCTGTCCTCTTCGTCGGCTTCGTGCTCGGCCACATGAATATGAAAACCCTCACCGTCGGGTATAGCGTCGGCACAAGCGCGTAAAGCCTCATCGTTGAGAGTCAAGCTAGCGTGCAAGCCGAATGTGCCGCGAATATGCGTGTCGTCTTTGCGAGCAGCCATGAAGCGCAAATTTTCTGCGATACCGGCGTGCATCTTGTCCATGCCATCGCGGTCTGTGACTTCATAGCATAACACGGCTCGTAAACCAGCTTGCGCAACAGCGTCAGCGATGACATCGAGACTGCCATCGATAAAATTCGGACTTGCATGATGGTCGATGAGTGTCGTGGTGCCGTGCTTGATGGCATCGATCAACGAAACCAACGCACTTGCTCGCACGGAATCTTGATCTAAGGCCTTATCAAGCGGCCACCACAAGCGTTCAAGAATTTGGGGGAAATTCGCCGGTGCCGGGCCGGGTATCGCCATGCCGCGAGCATACGCGCCATAGAAATGAGTGTGTGCGCAAATCCCCCCCGGCATGACAAGCTGACCACGTGCGTCGATAACATCCGCTTGTGGATATTGCGCAGCAAGTTCGTCGGACGGGCCGATTGCTTCGATCAGGCCATCTTTGATGTAGAGTGCATGATGATGCAGCACACGATTGGCCTCGCCCCATGTCACGAGAGTCGCGTTTGTGATGAGCATGTGATGAAACCCTTTAATGGTCTTCGAGCGGAATATTTATCATAACCGGGCCGCCTTGTTTTGCGATATGCTCCATGATTTTTGCTAACAGCGCATCGTCCGGCATATCATCGCGCAAAAAGATATTGCCACTATCATCGGGTTCAGTCGAAGCAATCACCGTGCCCTTTTCGCATAGTATCCGAAGTTGTGCCGCATGGCCAGTCGATTGCCGTTCTGCTTCCCACAATCGTGATGCACGAATGCCTTTGTTGCGCAGCGCATGATAGATACGATCCACAAAATAATCGGCATCGCTGTACAAATCACGAATTTGTGTTGCGTTGACAAAGCGATCCCATGTGGTGTAAATAAAACTGATCGACCGACGTGTCGGGTTGGTAATCGGCGGTATTTTCTCTCGGAGATTGCCGAGTTGAATTTTGTAATAAACCTCATTCGCTCGTTTGTGATTGACTTCTTTGGGCATCAAATCTTTGCGATAGACGAGTTCGACGCCTTGATTTTTGGCGAAATAATGCACCGCGCCGTTTTTTTCGCCAAAGGCTTTGCTCAAAAAGAACGCCAGATATTCGGCGTGAATACCGTCACTGAATCGTTTTTGTGGGATACGATACCAATGTTCTTGCTCGGCAAATTTCAAATCGCGCTTACGATTAATCACGCCGACGAGAACACGGTCTTCAGGGAACATGTTATCCTCCGGCTGACGCGGCCTCTCGTAATGCCACTAGTCGTTCGTCAATTTCTTGCACGCGGGCTTGATGCGCTTCCCACCATGCGGGGTCACGTTGTGCGTCGAGTTCTTCGACCGTTTTGCCCTGTTGCTCGACCCATGTATAATATTTCAGATTGTGCCAGCGTTGACGCGCATCGGGTGTGCCGAGCATAATCCAGTCTGTCCCCGCCCCATGGAAGATGCGTTCGACTGCGCCGACGGCACGCGGTATGTCCAATGTGCCGTGTGCGTGCGCCACATCCGCCATGACGGAATGATAACGCTCAAGCGAATCGGTTGCTACAGTGACAATTGTATCATCACTGCCCATGTCATAATATTTTGCGGTCTTAATCGCGCCGATGATGTTGCAAATGCCACTGATGCCGAGCAACGGCGCGTGTTGTGTGACCCATTGCTCATCAAGACCGTAGTACGCCGTCAGCGCTTCGTGACCGCCTTCTTCGGCGAAGACCTGCAAGCCCAGCAAACAGTCCATGTCATCGATTGCCATCAGCGCGTCCATGTTGTTGACGTTGTGAATCCATGTCACGTGTTTGTCGCCAATGCCCTGAATTTCGTGTGCCCCATAGCCATTATTGAACAGTGTTGGGCACTGAATCGGTTCGAGGCCGACAATTTTGTGCTCCGGCCAAATTTGCTTGAGGCGGTCCCCGGCGGCGATTGTCCCGGCGCTGCCCATAGCGGAGACGAAAGCCGCAATCTTGCCGTTGCCGACGCCTTGCTGTTGAAGTTCACTCGCGAGTTCGGCGACTGTGTTGCCGGTCACATGATAATGGAAGCGATAATTGCCCATCACTTCAAATTGATTCAAAATGCGGATGTGTTCGCCACTTGCACGCAGCCGCTTTGTTTCGTCATAAATTTCTTTGACGTTGCTTTCCGACCCGAAGGTCTTGATGACTTCGGCGCCATAACTTTCGATGCGTTCAAAGCGTTCGCGACTCATGCCTTCGGGCAGTACGACGAGACTTTTACAGCCCATGCGCCCGCCAACCCACGCGCCGCCAATACCATAATTGCCGGTTGAAGGCCACACTAATGTATGAACTGCCGGGTCAACCTCGCCAAATAATTCCATTTCGAGCAATACAGAATACGCCGCGCCGACTTTGTGGCTGCCGGACGGAAAATGCTTGCCATAAATCACGACGATATTAGCATCAACACCAGAGATTTCTTTCGGCAAGACGAAATGATAAACGGTGTTGTTTTCGTCGCGCCATGTAATATTGAACAAATTGATAGGGGCGAGCGGGTCTTCTTTATGAGCGCGTAATGCTTGTTCTCGAATGTCGGGGGCGATTTTGTTGGGATGCAGCATTTCTTCAAAAGTTGGGCCTGTTATCACGAATCAGCACTCCATGTGTGGTATGATTAATTATCATCTGTATCAATCTTCAATTGTTCTTCCAGAATGCGCATGTGATTGAGCGTCTCGGCGCGTTCCCACGCCAATTTGCGCAGATGGTCACGATCTTCGTCGGACATATTCTTCGACGACCCTGAATTCTTCGCCAGCAGCGCGTCAATCTCAGCATCTAGCGTTTCGTATTTTTCGACAAGTTCACGATAAATTTGTATTTTTTGTAGGGTATCATTTTCACCATCAGGCATTCGGAATTCTCCCTCAGGCTTCCGGCTCAAGTATCGACTCCGCTGAATCGGAGCGCACGTCGGACGTTTTATTATTTTCGTTGAAACCAGTTGTCGAAGCAACGATATACATCGGGCGTCGCCGCACTTCGTCATAAATGCGGGCGACATATTGCCCCATCAAAAACAGGAAGAACAATTGGAACGAACTCATCAATAACAATAGCACAATGGTTGTCGCCTGCCCACCAAAGAAATCTGGCCCCTGTGTGATACGCAAGACCGCTACGACAGGGATCAATATAATCGCCAGAAAACCAAGTCCTAGACTGACGTAGATCATGATTTGCAAAGGGAAATAAGAAAAGCTCGTGATGGCGTCGAGGCCAAAGCGTAGCATCTTGCTTATCGGGTACTTCGTCTCGCCCCAATGACGTGGGTCGCGCTCATAATAGACCCCTGTCTGTTTGAAGCCAATCCAACTCGTCATCCCACGAATGAAGCGATTGTGTTCCGGCATCTTTTTGAGCACATCGACAACTTGCCTGTCCATCAAGCGGAAGTCGCCGGTGTCAAGCGGGATGTCGATTTCTGTCATACGATTGATGATGCGATAGAAGGCTTTGGCCGAAAAGCGTTTGAAGAACGTCTCGCCTTTACGTTCACGGCGGACGGCATACACAACTTGATAACCGGCTCGCCAGCGTTCAATCAATTCGTGAATGAGTTCCGGCGGGTCTTGCAAGTCGGCATCAATCAGAATGACGGCATCCCCGGCGGCGTGGTCAATCCCGGCGGTGACGGCGATTTGATGGCCGAAATTGCGTGCAAAGTGAATCGTTTTGACGTGCGATGCTCGCGCGGCGAGTTCTTCCATTAAAGCGGGGGAATTGTCGCTGCTGCCGTCATTGACCATGATGAATTCCCACGTTTCGCCCGTTTGTTCCATCACAGCCGTGATGCGTTCATACAATAACGCAATGTTCCCTTCTTCGTTGTAGATGGGCGCGATAATCGAAATAACAGGATTTGACATGATACCCTAGTTCAGCCTTAAGGCTTGCCGAATGGATGCGATATTGGGTTGCACACGTAACCCACCAGAAACCGATTCTTGCGCACGGCGCACATCTTTCAGTCCATTGCCAGTTATCAGCAAAGCCACCCGTTCATTAGTGCCGATTGCCTTTGATTGTACAGCACGTCGCACGCCTGCGTAAACCGCCGCCGCCGCCGGTTCTGCAAATACGCCTGTTTGCTGCGCGAGTTGCGGGATAGCCTGCACGATTTCTTCGTCCGGCACGGCGATATACGCGCCATTTGTCTCTCGCACAGCGCGTAATGCTTTGGCGCGGTCTCGTGGCAACCCGGCAGAGATGCTGTCGGCGATTGTATGTGCGTCAATCGGCTGCATGTCAACGGCGCTGACGTTATGCTGCCATGCGTTGACAAGCGCCGCACTGCCTTGTGCTTGTACACCAATCAAGCGCGGAATCCGCTCAATCCAACCAAGTTGGTGCAATTCCCAAAAGCCTTTATATACACTACTGATGATGCTGCCATCGCCAACACTTACGACGACGACATCCGGCACATCCCAGTTCAATTGCTCTGCGACTTCATAGGCGACGGTTTTCTTGCCCTCGGTCGTGAATGGATTGATGCCGGTGTTGCGGCAGTACCATCCTTCGGCCTCGCACATCTCGTAGCACAAATCAAAAGCGACATCATACGTATCTTCGACGAGCAACACCTGTGCGCCATAAACGAGCAATTGCGCAATTTTTGCCTCTGGCGCGG